>CAZYJB010000488.1:0-4219 GCA_964647675.1 uncultured Verrucomicrobiota bacterium
GATGACGCTTCCGGAGGAGCCAAGGACGTTTCCGAATCGGACCGCGATGAAGCGCGTGGTGCCGGGGTGGGCCGATTGAAGTCCCTGGACACACATCTCGGCGACGCGCTTGCTGGCGCCCATGACGCTCGTCGGGTTGATGGCCTTGTCGGTAGAGATGAGGATGAATCGCGACACGCCATACTCCACGGCGAGTTCGCCCAGCTGCATGGTCCCCATCGTGTTGTTTTGAATCGCCTCATCGGGCTGGCATTCCATCATGGGAACGTGTTTGTGCGCGGCGGCGTGGAACACCGCCTCGGGACGGTGCTGGGCGAAGACCTGGTGCATTCGCCGCTGATCGAGGATGTCCGCCACCACCGTAATAAGTCGTTCTCCGTGTCCGGCCCTAATCAGTTCCTGCTCGATCTGGAAGGCTTGCGGTTCAGAACGTTCGAGGAGGATGAGACGCACGGGCTGGTAGGACACGATCTGGCGGCAGAGCTCACTGCCGATGCTTCCGCCGGCCCCGGTGACCAGCACGACCTTGCCCTGGAGTGCGAAACTGATTTCCTTCATGTCCAGTTCGACCTTCTCCCGGCCGAGAAGATCCTGCACCTCGACATTTCGCAGCTGGCTGACGCGAACCTGGCCGAGGGCAAGCTGGTCCAGGGACGGGACGGTGCGGCAGGCGATGTCCGCCTTGCGCAGCATGCGGACGATCTCGCCGACGCGGCGAGGCGAGGCGGAAGGCATGGCTACGACCGCCTCGCGGATGTTGCGGGACTGGGCCAGTTCCGCGAGTTGCTCGGGTGGGCCGACGACCGGGATGCCATGGACGCGCGAATGCCACTTGCTTGAGTCGTCGTCGAAGAAGGCCACGGGATCGAGGCCATAGCCGGGTTTGAGGGAGAGTTCGTGGGCGAGCACGGCGCCGGCGTCTCCGGCACCGATGATGGCCACGCGCCGGAACCGCTGGGAGCCGGCGCGGTTGCCGCTGGAGGCGGTTTCGCGGAAGGTGCGCAGGGCCAGTCTCACTCCGGTCAGGCCGACGAGAGACAGGATCAGGTGAGTCACGATCACGCCCCGCGGAGGTGCGAACTCCGGCCCGGCCAGAAGCCAGACTAAGAGGCTGATGCCCGTCGCGATCGAGAGCGCGTTGAACATCCGGTAGAGGTCGGGAGTGCTGAAGTAGCCAAGCAGCGGGGTCAGTTGCTTGAACAGCCACAGCAGCGTGATCTGGAGTGGGACAAGCCACAGAATCACAATCCACCGCTCGCGCGCGTCGACTGGGTCCACGTTGAAATCGAACCTAAGCTCGTAGGAGAACCAGAGGCTGGCCGACAGTTCCACCGTGTAGAGGAGCAGGAGAATCCAGAACCGGTACGATTTCTGGACGTCGAACGAAGGGACTTTCATGGAAGGAGGTGGGCGTGGAGACGTTCAGTCCCTGGATGGTGTGCGCTCGGGGGACTGATGAGGATTGCCGGGCGCGGCAGGTGCCGCTGGTAGAGGAACCCGGAGCGTCCAATCGGGGAGGCGGGAGACGCGCAACGGGATGCGTGCGACAATCCGGGCTACCTCCTCGGCGCGCTCCGATTGGGATTCCGGCAGCGCGATAATGACTTCGTCGATGCGAGCGTGCCACTCGGGGTTCATGAGGCACTCGGGCATGCCGAACACCGGGATGTCGTGCGGGCGCATCCTCCAGTTGCGGGGTTCGTCGTCGAAGAAGGCCACGACGCGATAGGCGCCCTCCGGATGCCTCCGGAACGAAAGGGCGAGATCGGTCGCCTCCAGGGAGGTGCCGACGATGGCGAGGCGGCTCTGGCGTCGCGCGGATCGCGGCTTTGCGGGCACGGAACGCTCACGGACCCAGCGGATGACCATCCTCAGTCCGCACAGCGAGAAGAACGAGACGAGGAGGTGGGTGAGGAGCACATTCCATCGAGCCGCCTCCTCGCCGACGCCCATCCGGCAAATGAGGTACTGAAGGGGGACCGCCGCCACGAGGGCAAGGAAGGTCGCCCGCATCTCGGGAATGCTGAAGTAGCTCAGCATTCCGTGCGCCTGCCGCTGCCAGGTCAGGAAGATCAACTGCGGTCCGACCATCCATATGGCGCTGCGT
Organism: uncultured Verrucomicrobiota bacterium; assembly: GCA_964647675.1. Lineage (GTDB taxonomy): Bacteria > Verrucomicrobiota > Verrucomicrobiia > Limisphaerales > CAIMTB01 > CAIMTB01. The sequence continues at coordinate 2,108 of CAZYJB010000488.1, forward strand.
AAGAGGGGGTCGCTCCTCAGGCGCGCGAGGGAGAAATCAGTCAGGAGCAGGTGGGTAACCAGGAGGCTGGTCAATAGAGTCACGGAGTAGATCCCGAGGACGGCCACCCAGTACGGGCACACAGTCTGGATCAGCACCCAGATGTCTTGGAGCAGCGAGGCGCGTCGCGCGTGCGCGAGGTTCAACTCAATTTTCTTTGGGAGGCAATGGCGCAGGTAAAAGGCCTCGACATCCTTCGCCCCGCGCAGGAGCGATTCCTCGTTCCGAAACGCGAGGGTTGCGAGGTCCGTGATTCCCGGGCGGAGATCAAGGATGAGGCGTTGATCGTCAGTATACTGGTCCACGTAGCGCGGCACCTCGGGGCGCGGGCCGACGAGCGTCATTTCTCCGGTCAGGACGTTCCAGAGTTGGGGCAGTTCGTCGAGCTTGCTCCGTCGCAGGAGGCGTCCCACGGGTGTGATCCGGGGATCCGTTCCCGCCGTGACCTGGGCCCCCCGCTTCTCGGCGTCCACGACCATCGTACGGAACTTGAGGATGTGGAACGGCGTCCCGTGCTGGCCGATACGGCGTTGCCGGAAGAAGACCGGACCGCCATCGGAGAGTTTGATGGCCAGCGCGACGAGGAGGCCGAGCGGGGCGGAGGCGACGAGGCCCGCGATGGCGAGAGCGACATCCAGAGCGCGCTTCGAACGAAGGTAGTGCCTCGGGAGAACGAGTCGAGGGAGGGGCATACGGGTTGGATTCCGGCGGCGTCGGGCCGGTGCGCGCGTGACCATGCCCGGGTTTAGAGCCGTCCGGCGGCTCTTGGCTGGCGTCTGGGTGCGAACGTCACGGCGAGAACGTGTAGCGGCTCATTAGCCGCTGGATTTGGGGGGTTTGCGCAAGATTGTACTGTTTGAGGGCGGTTTTTCCCTCTAGACCCATCCCGGAATCCTTCCGATAGACTGACCGGACCGATTCATTTGCGGTTCCTTCTCCACGCACGGCATGGCTCCGCGGAGCTGCCGCGGGGGGGACTGGAGGCGTGCGCCCGGGAATGGGTTGCATCGGTTGTCGCGTTGTATTTATGAGGATCTCAGCTCGGATGATTGGTTGCTGTCTGCTGGGGGTGATGTGGGTCTCCCCGCTATTTGCTCCCGCCCAGGGTGCGCAGCGACCTGCAGCCCCCCAACAACTTAGAGTCGTCGACATCTATCCGGATCCGGACCTGACCTTAGCTGTCCCCGCATCACCGGGAGCGTGGACGCGGGTTCGTAAGGTGATGGTGGAGGACTCGCGCATCGTAAGGGGATTCTTTGGAAACCCCGTGGACGGGGCGCTGGACAGTTGGGATTACAGCGGTGCGATCAACGAGTATCCGATCCGGTCGGTGCTGGTGCGCTACAACTTCAACGGGAACAAAGGGCTTCACCTCAAGCTCAAGGAGGGCGAGGGGTTCGATCTCGTGGTTTTGCGTGGCGGAGGCCAGACCACGTTGCACCGAGACTACGGGAATTTGGTAGAGAGTTCCAACATGGTGGTCATGCACTCCTTCACCAGTCGGGAGCCGGTGCAGGTGGTGAAGTTCCAGCGCCGACGTGAGGAGACGGGGTTGGTGTTCTTCAATGCCACGGCCGGACCGATCGCCGACGTGGGATTCTTCAGAGTCGACGTGACGAATCCGCCCACTGCGGGCGTGGAGACTCTGCGCGTTGGCGGAGTCACGACGCTGCCGCCCGCGCTCTTTGCGTGGGACACCGCGGATCTGAACCGCGCCCTCACCAACAAGTTCGGCGCCACGAATGCTTCGGTGCGCGCCCTTTCCGCACTGAATCCCGTGGGAAATCCCGTTGATTTGCGTGCTGGCGAGGCCGCTCATTTCGTGAGTCCGGCGATCGCGACTCGGCGTGGACTCGCTTCGCTGGGTTTCGATCTGGTCCTGACCGGGGCCGGTACCAATCTGACGGGATCGGCCACGGTTCACGATCCGCTCAACCCGCGACTGGATCTGGCGTTCGTGCCGTTTACCGTCACGCAGACCAACCGGCTTCAGATGTGGATCGATTTTCCGGACCAGGTGCTGATGCCCACGAACCACGTCACCGGAAGCGCGAACGCGCTTTGTGTCACCTT
>CAZYJB010000489.1:0-4218 GCA_964647675.1 uncultured Verrucomicrobiota bacterium
CTGACCCGAGGTGAAGCCATCCAACACCAGGCGATGGCTCTCCACCAACTCGCGACTGGCGACCGAACGGTCAAGTGCGGGAGCGCTCGTGCCGAACTCCACGCGCGAATCCGCCTCTTCGTCCGTGCTCCAGAGAATCTCGAGTTGTCCAAAACGTGTCCCGGCACCCACCCCCGTGATCACCGGCGGGACCAGATCGACCTCCGCCTCCGCCACGCGCGTGCCAGCCGGCGACGCGTCGGTGTATTCGACTTCGAGCGAGTCGCCATGTGCGATCTGTAGGATGCCGTCGGGAATCACCGGGCCCGTGGCGATGGCCACCGCGCCCGTGAACACACCCGCATTGCCCACCGGCACGAGACGCACGCGTTCCCCGGCCGGTTCCGTATCGCTGCGCACGGTCACGTCCTGGAAGGCAGCCTGCCGGATGTCGAAGTCGATGAGCTTCACGGCGAGCGTCGTCGGCGCGGGATAGGCCACGCGATCGAGCGCGACCACGCCTTCGCCGGGAAGCGGCAGGTCGCCGGACATCACCAACGCGAAATCCTGGGCCGGCGCCGCATTGGCGCGGCGGAAGGCATCCTCCACCACCCGCCGCGCCCGCACGCGGACGACGTACTCGCCCAGTTGCGGACGCAGCACGTGCACACCCTCGACATTGTTGACCGTGTCCGCGGCGAGCGCGTTGGGGATGGAGTCGCCCGCGGCAAAGGCGTTCCCGCGGAAGACGGTGCCATCGGGTGCCACCACCTCGAGGTCGAGGTCGTTGACCAGCGCAGGCACCGCCGCGGGCAATCCCGGCACGTCGGTGTAGACCAGCGTCACGCGGAAGGGCTCGTTCGGATTCCCCACCAACACCTGGCGTTCGTGCACCGCGCCGTTGGTAAGCACCACGGTTTGGTCGACGAACTGCGTGCGGCGCACGGCGCCGATGAGATTGGTGAGCGTGATGCGGCCCCAGCCCTCGTCATGGTTGGGGATCGACGCAGTCCCGCCGGCTTCCTCGTCGAGGTCGGTGGCGGAGTTAATGAGAGCCGCTTTCACCAGCGCGGGGGAAGGCGTCGCCCCACCCCGCTGCTCGCGCCAGTACTGCACGAAAATCGCCGCCGCACCCGAGGCATGCGGACCCGACTGACTGGTGCCGCCTTGAAACTGGTAGTTCGCGGAGATGGGAGCCCAGGCGTTTTCGTCCGAGGCCGAGGTCGATTGCAGAGAGGCGATCCACGTCCCCGGCGCCACGATGTCAGGCTTGATCCGCCCGTCCTCGCACGGACCACGCGACGAGAAGTCGGCCATGGCATCGGTGCCGTCCTCGAACAGCAGGTAGCCATAGCGGTCGTTCTGCGAGGCACCCGTGGCGATGACATTCTTGCCCACCGCCGGGCTTCCAATCGTCTGCGAGCCCGGTCCCGAGTTGCCGGCGGAAAACTCGAGGATGTAGGGCTGGTCGCCCGGTGTGAGGGCGTCGGCATCGCGCACCAGCGCATCGAACTCTGCCGCCGAGAGGTCGTAACGGCCCTGCGTGTCGTCGCCCCAACTGTTGGATCCGATGACGGCGCCGGAGCGCACCGCGTCGCGGGTGAGCGTTTCATAAGTGGGCGGCGCCTCGTAGTTGCCGATGCCGTCGAAGATACGCTGCGCCACGATCGACGCGCCGGGCGCCACGCCGAGTCCGTAGAGGTTGTTGAATGAGTCGGTTTCGCCCGTGGCTCCGTTGCCCGCCACGATGCCCGCCACGTGGGTGCCATGGCTGTGTTCGTCCGAGGCGTCGGTCAGCGTCCCGTAGAAGAAGAATCCGGTCACCCGGCCCGCCAGGTCCGGGTGCATCGATTCCGCGTCGCCGTTGTTCAGACCGCTGTCCGCCACCGACACCGTCACGCCGCGCCCATCGTAACCGAGATCCTGCATGACGGTGCGATGGGTGTTGCCGGCGCCCGGGCCGGCATGAAGTCCGGAACGCCGCCCCGCGCCCAACGCCAGGGCGAATTCCTCCTCGTCGTCACCGCCTCCGCCGATGTCGGGGAATCCGTCGTCGGCCGTGCCCGTTTCGTAGGCGCCACCGGCAACCAGCTTGGCGGCGATCTCGTCGTTGAGGCGCATGCGCGGTGCGGGTTCGATCCACAGCACCGCGCTGGACCTTGCGAGGATGGCGAGTTGGGTGGGTGAGACACGGCCCTGCCAGATCGCGCCGAACCGGGTGTTCGCTTGGCGCGTCACGCGCTGCAACGCCTTGCGCAGCGCCACTTCCTCCTCGGGCAGGAGACCCGGTGCCAGGGCCAGGCTGATTTCGAGGGGTTCCCCCGCCGCAACCAGCGCCCGTAGCTGAGGCGCCACCCGCAGATCCGCGCGATACTCGCCGACCCAGCGCACCTGAGGCACGGCCCGCACCTCGCCCAGGTGCGCGCGGCGCAGTCTCGCGATGAACGCGTCGTCCGGCACGTAGCGCAGCAGTTCGACCCCGCGCACCTGCAGCTGCGCCCGCACCGCAGGATCCGGGACACCCTGGAACTGGATCAGAAAGAGGCCCGACACCTCGGGATCGGGGCCCTGAAGCCGGAGCGCCACGACGTCGGGTTCGGGCGTGGTGAGCGGCCCGGCGCGCAGCCAGATCTGCTTCCCAGCCGCCGAGGCGGTGCAGGCCAGCATCCCGCACGCCATCCACGCCAGAAGCACCTGTCGTAACCCGGTGGGAAACACGCGCCACGGTAATCGCGCCTCCGCGTTCGGACAAGGGACGGACCGGCTCCCCGGCGGGTGCCGGATCACGACAGCGGCCACCAGCGCGGCAGAAGCCAGAGCATCACGGCCAACAGCAGCAAGGTCAGCGGGAGGCCCACCTTGAGAAAATCGAAGAACCGATATTTTCCCGGACCATAGACCAACACGCAGGAGGGCTCCAGCGGCGTCGCCACGGAGACGGACGCGGAAACCATGATGGCCACCGCGATCGCGCGCGGCTCCACCCCCATCTGTTCGGCCGCCTTCAATGCCACCGGAAGCACCACCAATGCCGCCGCCGCATTCGACATCGGCTGGCTCAACAGCACGGTCAGCAGGCAGAACCCCGCCACCATGCTGGTCGGACCATGCTCGCCCACGGCGCGGACCACCCAGGAGGAAAGCAGGTCGGCGGCACCGGATTGGTCCATGGCTTTCCCGAAGGCCATCATCGAACCGATCAGCACGAGCAACCGCCACTCTACATGATCGTACAGCCGCTCCGGACGCAGGCACCCCGCCAGCACCATCGTTACCGCGGCCATCAGGAAGGCGGCAGCCGGCGATACCACCTCCAGTCCACCCAGCAACAGGGCGGCGCCGAAGATTCCCATCGAGAGCGCAGGCTTGCGCCACGACGGATCGGCCGGGCCGCGCTCGGACAGCACCGCGAGTTCGCCCTGCGACCGCACGGCCGCCAGGGCTTCGAGATGTCCCTGGACCAGCAGCAGGTCACCCGCCCGCAGCCGGATGCGGCTGATGCGGTCGCGCAGCGATTGGCCGGCGCGGTAGATCGCGAGCACGGTCAGGCCAAACTCCTGGTGAAACTGCGCCTCCTTCAACGTGCGGCCCACCAGGGTGGAGCGTGGACTTACCACCACCTCGGCGAGCTCGAGGCCGGCGCGCTTGAGGTCCGCATCCCCGAGTTTCAACTCGGGCCGGATCTCGATCCCCTCGGTGGTCTTCACCTTCATCAGGTTCACCACGTTGCCCGTCACCAGCAGCACGTCCCCGGCCTCTAGGAGGGTGTCCGCATCGGGTGCGAATCCGCGCCCGGATCGTACGACCTTGAGGATGCGGAACTCCATGTGTGCAAGGTCGGTATCCGAGACCGGTCGGCCCACCAGCGGCGATCCCGGCTGCAGCACGATCTCGCTCAGAAAACCGCGGATGCCGAAATCATCCGCCAGGTCCTTTTCCGGATGGCGTGGCAGCAGGTGGCGACCGATCAACACCATGTAGACAATGCCCGCCGCCACGAGGCCCAGTCCCAGCGGCGTGATTTCGAAGAGCCCGAACGGAGCCAGCCCGGCCTTGGAGGTGACATAGCCATTGACCGCCACGTTGGTCGAGGTGCCGATCAGGGTGCAGGTGCCGCCGAGGATGGATGCGAAGGCGAGCGGGATGAGCAGGCGCGATGGCGCCATGCCAGTTCGCCGCGCCATGCCCACGGTCACGGGCACGAGCATGGCCGTGACCGTGGTGTTGTTCATGAATGCC
>CAZYJB010000490.1:0-4210 GCA_964647675.1 uncultured Verrucomicrobiota bacterium
CGCAGTCGCATCCTTCAAGGCGAACTAGACGTGCCCCGAGGCCTGCGCGCGCAGATTCGAGATCTCGCCCGACACCCAGGCCTCACCGACCTGCTTCTCCAGCACGCCCTTGATGCGCGTGGTCAGCTCAGCCACCGAGAACACGCGGCGCGTGGCCTGGGGTGGAAACAGTTCGCCGAAATCCCACTGACTCGAACCTTTGCGCGGCATGGCTTCTGGTGGACGGGACGATCTGCGGTTGGGGCGAGGCGCCGCGTCACTCGCCGGAGGAACCGCCCTCCGGCACGGTCTCGGAGATGCGCTGGATGCCCATCGCGCGGCCCGTCTCCGGGTTCACGCGGATGATCACGCCCTGCAGCAAGGTGCGGCCCTTGGCCACCGCGAAACGCTGCGGGGTGTAAGTCTTGAACTTGCGGATCACCGGTTCGATCTCGCGACCCAGCACACTGTCGTGCGGCCCGGTGAATCCGGCGTCGCACAGAAAGGCCGTGCCGCCCGGGAAGATCTGCTCGTCGGCAGTCTGAACGTGCGTGTGCGTGCCCACCACCGCGCTCACCTGCCCGTCCAGCATGCGTGCCAGGGCGATCTTCTCCGAGGTCGCCTCGGCGTGCATGTCGACGAAGATGATCGGCGTGATGCGGCGCAGGCGTTCGACCTCCTGGGGCACGAGCACGAACGGGTTTTCGAGCGCCGCCATGAAACTGCGCCCCTGCGCATTGATGACGCCCACCGAGGGGTGTCCATCCCGCTGCCACACGGTGCTGCCCTGGCCGAGCGTGCCGGCGGGGTAGTTGATGGGCCGCACGAACCGCGTCTCGCGCAGCAACAGGTCCTGCACTTCCTTCTGGTCCCAGAGGTGGTCGCCGGAGGTGATGATGTCGACGCCGGCGGCGAACATCTCCGACGCCGTCTCGGGCGTGATGCCGGAGCCGCCGGCGGAATTCTCGCCGTTGGCGATCACCACGTGCACGCCGCATTGCGCGCGCAATCGCGGCAACAGCAGGCGCAACGCGCGCCGGCCCGGCGAGCCCACCACGTCTCCGATGAACAACAACGTCATGGGAAGATCCTAGCCACGACGCCGGGATCGCGTCCATGAGCGCGGCAATCCAGTCATCGCCTGCGGAACACGAGCCGGTGGTCGACGCGCCTGGTCTGCGCATACGGCAGCGGCGGAAGATCGGTCACGGTCGGAGACTCCACCTCGCGCAGGATCCCGCGCGCGAGCTGCTGAAAGGCGGTCCAGCGCGGCCAGTCGAGCGTCGGCGCATGCGCAATCTGCCGCAACAGGCTGCGCCATTCGATGATCAGGCGATCGACGTCTCCCTCCCCCAACTGGTCGGTGGTGGCCTGATGGCGCTTGTCCGGATGCCGGTGTGTCCAGCGCGCCACCTCGTCGGCGCCCGCGCCATATTTCGGCGGAAGCCCGTTCTCCAGGTAGCCCGGAATACTCACCGTGCCGTAGGCGTTCTGACAGGCGATGGCGAGGCGTCCGCCCCACCGGCTGTCCTCGCCCGCAAAGCGGTAACCGGCGTCGAGATTGGCGAGGTCGTAGACGAGTTCGTCCAGGGGATAGCCTTCGTCCTGCAGCGCGGCGGCCACTGCCAGCCCCGCGGTCTGGGAGAGCGCCGCCACCACGCGCCCGCTCAGCGTGGGCACGCCCGACTCGTCCACAAGCCTGAGCCGTCGCCAGAGCGCCGCGGTGCCGGCGGACGGCGACAAGGTCCGGCAGGTCCTTTGCAAGTCACACGACAAACACGAAGGCTGCGGCACCTCGCGCCCGGGCGGACGCCACAGCGCGATGCCGTGGCGGTCCACGGGCACCTTCACCGTCAACGACGCCAGACTCACGTGAGCCAGCAGGCGGTGTTGCTGCCGAGAGATCGTCACCACCGGGGTTCGCTGATCGGCAAGGGCGCGTTCCACGGCCGGCCGGATCTCGTCCTCCCACTCCGACATCGTGGCCACGCGCCCTTTCCAGTCGGTGAGCCGCCGCACCCATTTCACCATCACGACGCGCTCACCAGTCAGGATGTCGGCGAGCTTGAATCCGCGCCCGTACACGCGCCCGCGCTCCGTGTCGGCCAGGGCCACCAGCCAGCCCTGCCCCAGACGATCCAACGCGGGCTGCACGGTCAGCGCCGGAACCAGGTCCACACCCGACGCCTCTCCCGCTGGCATCGGATTCGTCGCGTCGGGCGCTGCCGGTTCCGTGGACGGTTCGTCGGCCGGCGCCGCGGCCGGTGAATGGACGTCCGTGTCCTCCTCCTCTCTCGCTCCCTCTCCATTCACCGCGGTCGCCGGCGCTCCCCGGGCGGGCGGGGTTCCCGCGGCCGTTTTCCATTTTTCGGCCACGGCGCGATGCGCGAAGACCAGTCCCACCGGCACGTCGACCGAAGGTCCCAGCGGCTCCCAGTCGCCGCGACTGTTGAGGAACTCGCGTCGGCGACTGCGCACATGACGGGCACGTTCCGAATCGGTCTTGAGTCCGCAGGGTGTGGACGGGTGCCGGAGCGACTCCTCAACGCCGAGATGGATGGGCTTGCTGGTGAACAACCGTTCCTGGACCCGGACCGCGACGGCGAATGGGTCATCGCCGCGCGTGGCGGCGCCCTGCATCACGCTGAGCAATGCTCCCCAGTCCACCAATCCGCTGCGCTCGAGCTTGGACGGGTGCGCGTCGCGCAGCCGGAGTTCGTTCTGGGTGACCAGCACGTACCCGGTCTCGTCGATGCCGCGGCGCCCGGCACGTCCGAACATCTGGAGAATCTCGTCTGAGCGCAGCGGATGTTCGACGAAATCGCGGCGGTAGGAGTCGCCGGCCAGGGCCACGCTGCGCAGGGAGAAGTTGATCCCGGCGGCGAGGCCCATGGTCGCGACCACGATGCGCAACTGGCCCGCCTTGGCGAGGGGTTCGATGACGCCGGCGCGCACCGCGTAGCTCAGGCCGCTGTGATGAAAGGCGATGCGACTGCGCAACAACCGCGCCATCCCGTCGCCGACGCGCTGTTTCTGTTCGGCGGTCAGGTTCAGCGGCTGATCCGGGGGCGGCAGGTTGCGCGCGAGTTCGGAGGCCAACTGTTCGGTGCCGCTGCGGCGCGGGACGAAGACGAGGATCGGGCCGAGACCCTCGGCGAGTGCCTTGGCCAGGTACCGCGGCCAGTAACCCCGGATCTCGGTGGGCACGTGGTGATGCAGGTTGCCGGCCCACACCTCTTCCAGAGGCACAGGGCGTTCCTCGTGACGGATGAGGACGGCGTCGCGTCCGAGGCGTCGCAGCCATTCCACCACCTGATGCGGGTTGTGCACGCTGCCGCTGAGCAGCAGCAATTGCGTGCGCGGAGGCGCCAGTGCGATGGCGATCTCGTAGTTCAGCCCGCGATCGGCATCTCCGATCATCTGGTACTCGTCGACCACCAGGAGGCGCGGGCCGTCGCCGCGGATCAACCGGTTCTTCTGCGTCTCGAGCGTGGCCACCAGCACCGGGTCGTTCAGGTTGTCGGCCAGGTCGCCCGTGGCGATCCCCACGTTCCAGCCGCGCCCGCGCCATTCCGCAAGCTTGTCGTTGGCCAGCGCGCGCGTGGGAACGGTGTAGATCGACTGGCCCTGGCACTTGCCGTCGTTCGACCAGAGCTCGAAGACCAGCGTTTTGCCCGCGCCGGTCGGCGCATGGACCACCACATCCTTGCCGGCGCGCAGGGCCGCCACCGCCTCCTGCTGCCAGAGGTCGGGAATGCGCAACTGGCCGAAGGCCGCCTTCTGCTCGAGCTGTTCCGCCAGGTCCGACACGCGCGCAGCGTAGACTTGGACCCGCAGGTTGTCAGGGGAGGAAGGCGGATCTCTGCGGACGGATCCGACGAGCCACCCTGGTGCGCAACGGGAACTCTGAAAGGCGCCGCGGGCGCCAGTCCGGATCGGGTCGCGAGCTCCGACTCGCGATTCGGCATCCTTCCAGGATGCCGACCCACACCCGTTTCCATGTTCGGATTCAACCGCGACTCGCGACGTACTGACGCCACCCGCCATGGTGGGTGATCTCGCGCTGCCCCTCGCAAAGGATGGGTTCGGCCAGCACGCCGAGAACCTCTTCGCCGTCGTGCAACCGCACCTTGCCGATGCTCAGCCCGGGCGGTTCCTTGGTCAGAATGGACGCCAGCCCGGCCGGCGGCACGGCCCAGACTTCCACGGCCACCGACACACCGCCTTCGCC
>CAZYJB010000491.1:0-1394 GCA_964647675.1 uncultured Verrucomicrobiota bacterium
CACGCTGATGGAAGCGCTCAACGAGCAGTTCGGCACCTCGGCCGAATTCGAGGAGGACCCTTCGAATTCCGGCCCGCCGGTGCCGGCGACCCTGGACGCCGCGGCATGGTCCTGCGGTTCCCCGCCGGCGCAGATACGAGCGGCGATCCTGGACGTCCGGTGCTGCGCGCGACGCAGTTGGAACTCTCGTTCCCCGACGATTCGCCCCTCCAACTCGACGAACGCGGCACGAACCGGCTCGTGCTCATATTCAGTCCGCCTGTCGAACTGCCCTCGACCCCGCTGTCGGTGTCCACGCTCGAGTCGCTGCTCGGCAAACCTGCTGGCGCCGGAATCCAGGTGCGGCTGTTCCGCGGACTCCGCGCGCGTCTCACGCGCGGCACCTTCGACGGCACGCTGCTGCGCGGTGCGCAATTGACCTGGGTCGATCCCGCGGAGCTGCCCTTCCCGGTCCCCAATACCTCCGCCGAGCTGCCAGAGTTCGACCTCGACCTCGCGGGCGCCTCGTTCCGGCTGCCGTTGTCGGGTGAGTTCGTTCTCGGCGATCACACCTCGCGACCAGCGGTCCTAAGGGTGGATCCCTCGCGCCCGGCCTGGCTCGAGGTGCGCCCCGGACCGGCTCTGTCTCTGGCGGGCCTCGTCGAGGCGAAGTTTCGCGGCGGTCCGATCTTCACCGTGGATCTGGCGGCGGGTCCGGAGGAGTTCCGCATGGCACTCCGTGCGCGCGGACTCCGCCTGCCGGCGGGAACACCGGTGTCGCGACTGGTGCCCGCGATTCCCACGCCACCCGCCTCCACGGGCGCCGGCCCGGCCCGCCCAACCGTCGGACTGCTGTCCGAGCCGCGTTCCCCGGCGGAATACTATGAGCAGCTCGAAGAGGCCATGGAGCAGATGGCCCAGGCCACCGACGCAGCCAGCTACGGCTCGACCAATATCGATGTGATGCCTGATCCCAATGGCGTCGACCCCACCCAGCTCGCCACGCCCACGCCCGGCACCATGCCCACCTCGACCACGACGCCGGTGCCGTCCCGACGCTTCCGTACCCGCGACTATCGTGAGAGCGACCCGGTCGGACGCCTGCTCGGCACGCTGCCGCTCTGGCGCGGGTTCGTGGATCACCACGGCGGCTGGGACAAGATCTCCGAGGGTGAACGCGCGGCGGTCCTGCGCGCCGTGCGCTTCGGGCTCCAGCGCGAATTCGAAACTCCGGACGAGAGCGGTCCGCCCAGCCCGGTGCATGCGTTCGAGCTGCGCGCGCGACTGCTCGAGCACGTGCTCGGCATCTTCGTCAAAGCCCCCGCCAATCACGCGGTCCTCACCGAGGCATCGCGCCGCGCCTATGATTCCCTGCGCCGTCTCGGCGACCGCGCGCCCTGCACGGGCTGGGACCC
>CAZYJB010000491.1:1404-4171 GCA_964647675.1 uncultured Verrucomicrobiota bacterium
CAAATCCCTCCAGCGCGCCATGGCCGCGCTCGCGCGCGTTGGGCGCCACGCCGCCGAACGCCCCGTGCTTCCCGATACCGCCGCGCGCGACCTCGCGGATTGGTCCGCCGAGCTGCTCGTGTGCCGCGGGCGCCAGCTCGCCGCCGACCTGGGAATCGAGCCCGGTGTCATGGCGCCGGATGCGAATACCACGCTCCAAGCGCTGCACCGCCACGAAGCCGCCGCCGCCCTGCAACAAGCGCTCGTCCTTGCCGGAGCCGCGCAGGCCGCGGGCCTGGCCATACCCGTGGTCTCGGCGGAAACCTATTCCCAACTGATCCTCCACCTCTGGAACCAACTCCGCAGCGAGGCGCGAAATGCCGTCCAGACCTGCGACCTGGGCGTCTGGCATTTCCTGCTCCCCGACCTCGCCGACCTTCTGGCGGCACAAGGCGAACTCCTGCGCTACGCCACGGGCGACCACCGGGCGGTCGACGCGATCATGACCGAGGCGCGAGGATTGATGGATCTCCGCAACAGCTTCCGAGATTGCCTCGCCGTGCCTGACGAGGTCGAGGTCGGCAACGTGGTGGAGGAAACGATTGCCGCGGCGACCGACGAGACCCTCTCGCCGCGATTCCTCCTCCCCACGCTGCGCTCCCTGCGACGCCTGCTGCTCGACGTGCCCGCCTCCGTGGAGGTCCCGATCCCCGCGATCCGCCGCAATCTGCTCTCCGTGCGCCGGCGCCTCGAGATCATCCTTCGCGGCAACTTCAGCCTCTGGGTGGCGTTGAATCACGCGTCCGTCCAGGACATCGGCGATGTGCTCGAGGCCGGGTTGCTGCACGACCAACTGGTGGTCCGCCTCGACCCGCGCGACACCGACATCGTGCTCACGGCAGGGCGCATGTCCCGCCTGACGCAACTGGTGCGCGAAGCAGCGCGCTACGACAGCTCCCACGCCGATCTCGACCGTGCCGCGCGCCTGCTCCTTGAAGCCATCCGCATCCAGGAAGTCGTGCGCGTCCGACTCCCCGATCTGGCGCCTGTCACCCCCGCACCCGAAGTCGCGGCCTGGCGCTCGACGCTGCGCACCGAACTCGATCTCACGACGCGCACGCTCCACGAACGCGTCACGTCGCTGCTGCAGGATTCCCAGGCGCGGCTGCTCGCCGACCTCCTCGCGGCCGCCGACGTCCGGCTCCCGGGCGGACTTTCGATCGAAGAAGCTTGGGGCGACCTGCGCTTCGACCTCGTGCACCGCCGGCTGCGCGGGCGCCTCGGCGGCACGTTGCGACTGCCGGGTGCCGGCCTTGCCCTGACGCTGCGCGAAGCACGCCTCGACTCCGGAGGCGCACTCGCCGCCGAAGCCTTCGGTTCGCTCCAACTTCCGCCCGAGAATCCCGTCGCCACCCTGCGCATCCCGGCCGCTCAGCCCGCCCGCTTCAGCCTGCAGGACGGCCGCTTTGCGTTGAGCGGCGCCGGTTCCGTGCGCCTCGCCGAGGGCGGTGAGTTCGGGGTCGCGCTCTCGCTCGCGGATCCGGTCTATCAGTTCTCCGCCTTCGCCACTGGCCTGCGCCTGCGTGTCGCCACGAATGTCACCGACACCCTGGGCCTGCCCCTCTGGGAACAACTTCCCTCCGGCGCCGAATCCGCGGCCCTCGAACTTCTCGAACGCGCCGGGCTCACCATCGAGGGCGGAACCACCGCCGCCGATCCGGACCCCGACGCCGATCTCGGCACGGCGCCGGCCGCCGCGCGACCCGTCGCCTCGGACACCGATGAACTCGTGCTGGCCACGCGCACACTGGAACTCCTGCTGCAAAAGCCGACCGTGTTCCCGCGTCCCGCACCGGCCGCTCCCGCGCCACATGCGATCGGCGGCCTGCCCGCGAGCGTGGTTGCCGAGGCCACCGCCCTGCTGCGCGATGTGGCCAGCTCGATCGAACGCGCCACCCAGCGCGTGGAACGCGACGCGACCGAGCTCTCCGAACTCGATCTCGCACTGCTCGGACTCGGCGCATCGGTTCCGCCCGCCGAACTTGCCGTCGCGCGCGGACCGAAGCTTGTCCAAGCCGCGCAGCGCCTCGGCGAGTTCGGCGCGGCCTTCGAAACCACGCAGTCCGTGTTCCGACAGGAGTCCCTGCGTCAGCTCGCCAGCGCGGGCAGCGTCGATCTCGCCGGACTGTCGCTTGCGTACTTCCGCCAGGTCGCCGCCTGTCTCGGTGCCTTGCAGACCAACCTCATCGTCCGGTCCGACGGACCCGGCGCGCGTTGGAGCTCGGGACCGCACTGGAACGCCGACGCCGCACGTGCCACGCAGGCGTCGAGCCTGCGCTTCCTGCGCAACCTTCAACTTGCCGGCAGCGACGACGCGACCCTTGCGGGCCCCGCCCAACGCCTGGTCTGCGACCTGGGCGAAGCCCTCCTGGGCGATGTGCTCGCGCGCTACGGACTCGACCCCGGCACCGGCCGGATTCCCGCCGTCGGCATCGCGCGCGAGGCGTACCTCAACCTTTCCTCTCCCGAGGCGACCACCGGTGCGCGGGAACTTCTCGAACTCGAACAACGCAGCCAGGAACTCGATGTGTGCACCGCGGACCCGCGCCGCGAACCCGCCCTGATCGCCCTCGTCCTGCGCGCCCGCAACGCGATCACGCAGGAGCTCGCAGCCATCGACCGACGTTCCTTCCCGCACGCCTGGGATCGTCCCGAGGCGGTGCTCGTCCTTGCCACGAACCTGCTCGAAACGATCACCGTCCCCTTGCGTCTCGGGCTCACGAGCTAT
>CAZYJB010000492.1:0-4168 GCA_964647675.1 uncultured Verrucomicrobiota bacterium
GGGCTGGGGCTTCGCGCCCGAGGGCGACGGTTTCCTCTACCACTACCTTGCCGGCCCAATCGGCAGCCAGGTCTACACCGCGGTGCTGCACAACCTCGCGCGCGCCAATCCCTCGGTCCCCGTCTGGATCCGGTCCTCCCCCATCGCGTCCGCCTTCTCCGGGTTCAGCCCGAAGGGGAACTGGGTGCTCTACGCGATCAGCCAGGGCGCCTCGTCGATCACCCTCGCCGTGGTCAGCGTCGCCTCGGGCGATGAACGCCTCAACGAGACCTTCACCTCGCGGCCCGTGCCCATCGACGGCGGCGGCTCCGCCACCTGGGGCTTCAGCCGCGAATGCGCCGAACGCTCGTTCGCCTTCGCGTCCCTGCCCGAGGTCAACCGCATCCAGTGGTCGGTCGCCAATCTCACCACCAAGACGATCGTTGCCTCGGAAAACTTCTCCACCATCAGCGGCTTCTGGAAATTCAGCCCGTGCGGAGATGTGATCGGACTGGTGACGCAGCCCAGCGTGTCCCAGATCGTCGTGAATCTGTACCGCACGAAGGACGGCACGAAACCCTCCGGCGGAAACGCCACTTTCTCGTCGATCGGTGGCGATTTCGACCTCAAGTCAACGCCGGCCTCGCACGTGGTGGTGAACCTCGGAGCCGAGACCGCGCTCTCGAGCAACACCGCCGACCAGGCCTGCGGCGGCCCCAGCCTGCACGCCGGCTCCCCGCCACCTGCTGAGCCCTTGCCCATCCCCAATTCGACGGAGGTGATCCACGGCCTCATCTACTACGCCATCCACGACTGGACGCTGAACGAGATCACCCAGCGCGGCACCGCCGGCAGCGCCGGTGTCGGCCATGTGAACCTCATCCTCCCGCCCGACCGCCTCTATCGTAACTACCTGCTTTATGCAGACACCCTCGAAGTCGGCTGGGTCGACGACATCTCCGCTCCCAACGGCCAGCGGGCCATGATGCCCCAGGTCTACCTCGTGCCCGACCCAACCCCGGACACCGATGGCGACGGACTCGGCTCCATCGCCGAACTCATTCTCGGCACGGATCCCAACAAGGCGGACTCGGACAGCGACGGCATCGCGGATGGCGTGGAGACGCGCACGGGCACCGATCCCAACAGCGGTCGCTTCATCGCCACGGGAGTCGTGGGCTCGGTCGATACCCCTGGCAACGCACGCGACATCGCTGCCGTGAATGATCTGGCCGTCGTGGCGGATTGGCAGGGCGGCATCGCCGTTTTCAACGTCTTCAGCGGACTCAGCCCAGCGCTGGTGGCGCAGATCCCGACCCCGGGCCCGGCCCGCCGCGTTTCCGTCTCCGGGCGCTTCGCGGCCGCAGCGTGCGACCTGGGCGGCGTGGTGGTCCTCGATGTTGGCGATCCCTCCGACATCCGCGTCGCCCACCTGATTCCCGTCGAAGGAATCTCGCAGGCCATCGTGACCGCGGGCGTACTGGCCTACGCCGGCAGTAGTTCCGGCGAACTGACCGTGATCGACCTTCGCTCGGGCGCGGTTCTCGAGCGGCTCGATCTCGGCGCCGGCGTCGAGATCCACGACCTGGCTGTCGAAGGCACCTCGCTTTACGTCCTGCTGCGTAATTCCCTGCGCGTCTACGAGGCGTTCGCGGACGGCTCTCTCGAGCAGATCGGTGAGTCCGGTCCGCTCACCTTCCAACTCGCCGGCACGCTCGACCGCCTCTACCGCCTGTTCGTAGGCGGCGGTCACGCCCATGTCGCCCTCTACCCGGGCTACGACGTCTTCGACGTCCGCGACCCCTCTGCCATCGTCAAGCGGGTCCCGGCGCAAAACAACGGGCCGAACTCATTCAAGCAGATCGTCCTCAACGGGTCGGGCCGCGGCCTGGCCTCCGTTGGTCCCGTCCCGTCGGAGAATCCCAACCACGACGTCTTCCTCTATGACACGTCGAGTCCCACCAACAACCAGGCGCTCATCGCGAACTTCCCCACGCCCGGCACCGCCAATGCCGTCGCCCTCTACAACGGCCTCGCCTACGCGGCGGATGGCCCTTCCGGTTTGCAGGTGATCAACTATCTGGCACAGGACTCGGCGGGTGTCGCACCCGGCATCAGCCTCCGCGCTTCCTTCTCCCTCGTCCCGCCGCGGGCTGAGGAAGGCAAGAATCTCGTGTTGTCCGCTGATGTCACCGACGACATCCAGGTGCGGAACGTCGAGTTCTACCTGGATGGCGTGCTGTCGCTGACCGACGGCAACTTCCCCTTCGAGTTCCGGTTTACCGCGCCGTCGCGCAGCGCCTCCGTCTCCTCGTTCAAGCTGCGCGCGCGGGCCACCGACACCGGCGGCAACGCCACGTGGTCCCCGGAATACACGGTGGTCCTTGTGCCCGACGGCACTCCGCCGCGCGTGCGGCGCGTGACGCCGCTGGGCGGCGCCAGCGTGATCCAGGAGCTCACCGCGTACTTCACCGAACCGATCGCCCCCGCATCGCTCGCCGGGTTCCAACTGTCCTCGTACGGACCCGACGGCGTCGCCGGCACGCCCGACGACTCCCCCGTGGCCGCCTCGCGCTCGGTGCGTCCCGACGTGAACGCGATCGTGCTCAACACGGCCGCCCCCCTGCCGCGCGGACGCTACTACGCCACCCTGGCCACCAGCCTCACCGACCTTGCGGGCAACCACCTCGCCGAACCGTTCACGTGGCATTTCCGCGTTGATGACGGCGTGTTCTGGACACGCCTTGGCTCCGGCGCCTGGAACAACCCAGCGAATTGGAGCACCGGCGCCGTACCCACCAACGCGACCGATGTGGTCATCATCGACGTCGCGCCCGGCGACGCCATCGTCAACATCACGGGCAACCTGCGCGTTGAGGTCGCGCGCATCGAGAACTATGAAGTCCTGCGCCTCGACGGCGGCAGCCTGGCCCGGACGCTGGTGCAGAATCGCGCGGGCGGATTGCTGCGTGCCTCGAGCAATTCCGGGAACCTCCTCGATCAGGTCACCATCGAGGGCGGACTCACGCTCACCGATCCCAGCAGTCGCGTCCGGGTGCGCAACGGCCTGACTCTTGTGTCGGGGGCCGTCCGCATCGATGCCAACGGCATCATCGGCTTCGAAGGAAATCAGACCTTCGCCGGAGAGATCAGCTTCGAGGGTACCAGTGGCTCCCTCAGCATCGACGGCACCACCACGCTCACTCTCGCGCCCTCCACGCTCATCCATGGCCGGGCCGCCAATGTCGGGCAGGCCGCCTTCCTCGGCGGCACCAGCACGCTGATCAATCAGGGCACCATCCGCGCCGAGGTCGCCGGCGGCATCATCACGGTCAACCCGAACAACTTCACCAACGCGGGCGTCCTCGAGTCCCTCCACGGCGGCATCCAGACGTTCGAGGCGTCCACCTGGGCCAATAACGGCACCCTCAAGCCCTGGCCCGGCGCGCTGCAGGTCGGCGGTAACCACACCACCGGCGGTCTCGGCACGGTTGTGAATGCCGGGGGCCGGCTCGAGCTCAACAGCGTGCTCGACCTCCTGGCCACCACGCTCACCCTCACGCCCGCGACCGGCCCGCTGATCCTGGATGGCGGCACCCTGGCCAACGGTTCGGTCGTGCAAACGGGCGACGCGCGCCTGGTCTTCTCGGCGTCGAGCCAGAACTTCCTGGATGCCGTTCAGGTCACCGGCGATCTTGTGATGACCAATGCCAACGCACGGGCGCGCATCCGCAATGGGCTCACCGTCTCCGCGGGCAGGGTCCGGCTGGATGCCAACAGTGTGCTCGGCTTCGACGGCAACCAGACGTTCGCCGGCGAGGTGGTGTTCGAGGGCGCCCTCGCCTACCTCAGTATCGACGGCACCAGCACGCTCACGCTTGGACCCACCGCGCTCGTCCACGGCGAGTCGGCGCGCCTTGGCGGCGCGGTCTTCCAGGGCGGGACCAGCACCCTGATCAACCAGGGCACGATCCGTGCCGAGGTCTCCGGCGGCATCATCACCATCAATCCGAGTCTCTTCACCAACGCAGGTACGCTCGAGACGCTCAACGGCGGCATCCTCGCCATCGCCAATCCCTCCTGGGCGCAGAACGGCACCCTCAAACCCGGACCCGGCGCGCTGCGCCTGGGCGGCAATCTCACTTCGGGCGGTCTTGGCACCATCCTCTCGGGTGGCGGTCGCCTGCAA
>CAZYJB010000493.1:0-4167 GCA_964647675.1 uncultured Verrucomicrobiota bacterium
CCATGCGCGACGGAGGGGGTGGGTTGGTGGCGCCGGGGACGTGGGCCGAGTTCACGCGCCGCCAGCGTATCGGACTGTTCGACCGCACCTTTCGGCACCTGGTGGATTTCGGCCTGGGATGGGTGGTGAATTCGGCGCGGTACGGACCTTCGACCGTGCCCTACGGGTACGGGGACCACGCGTCGGACGAGGCGTTCGGGCACAGCGGATCGCAGTCATCGTGCGGGTATGCGGATCCGGCGCGGGGACTGGCCGTGGCGTGGGTATGCAACGGCCTGCCGGGCGAACCGCGCCATCAGCGGCGGGTGCGCCTGATTCACGCGGCGCTGGCGGCCGATCTGGCGGCGTGAAGAAAGGGGCGGGTCAATAGTTGGCCTACTCCTAAAGTGGCATATACCGAATGCTGAGTTCTGCCGTTAATCTCTGTGCAGGGAGGAACGTCGATGAAAACGTTGCGATGGATTACGGTGCTCCTGCATGTCGGGGCATTGGCGGTGGTGCTGGTGATGATGCACAGGGATGGGACCCTGCAGCGCTCGATGGAGCGGGGGGATGCCCTGCTGGCCGGCGCGGTGCGACTGGCCGTGCAGTAGGCGCAGGAGCAGGCGCGGGCATCGGAGGGGCGCGCCGGCCCAGGCAGGCATCGGCGCCGGGGCGGGGTAGGCTCGCCGTCCGTCTTTCCACTTCAAAAGTGGGTCGGCGGCGCGGCACACTGCGCGGATGCAGAGCGTGTTCACGGGGCCGGTGTATGTGGTCCAGGACAACATCGACACCGACCAGATCATTCCGGCGCAGTTCTTGAACCTCGTGCCGACCATCCTGGAGGAGTACGAGAAGCTGGGCAGTTATGCCATGTACGGCCTTCCGGATTCGCTGTATCCGCAGCGTTTCGTCAAGGAAGGGGCCATGGACACGGAGTTCCCGATCATCATTGCCGGCCGGAATTTCGGCTGCGGCAGCTCGCGCGAGCACGCACCGATTGCGCTGGGTGCGGCGGATTGCGGCGTGGTCGTGGCGGAAAGTTTCGCACGCATCTTCTTCCGCAACTGCATCGCCACCGGTGAACTGTACCCGGTCGAATGTGTCGAGCGCCTGTGCTCGGTGTTCAAGACCGGCGACGTGGCCACCATCGACATCGACGCCAACACCATCCGCCACCACGGAACCGGCGCAGTGTATTCCACCAAGTCGCTGGGCGAGGTGCGGCCGGTGATCGATGCGGGTGGCATCTTCGATTACGCGCGCAAGACGGGCATGATGCCGGCCAAGGCCTGACTTTTGCCGCCGCCGCATCCGCCCCCTCCCGATCCCGACATGCCGCGCGAACCGGTGCGTTTCCGGGACCGGTACACGGGCCGGGTCGAGGAGGAATCGATCTACGGTGAGGCCTGGCTGCGGTGGGTTTATGAAACGGCGCCCGGGCGGGTCGCGCTCTGGGCGGCGGCCATGCGCCCGTGGTTCTCGCGCTGGTACGGCTGGCGCATGGACCGCCCGGCGAGCCGGGAGCGCGTCGCACCGTTCATCCGCGCCTACCGGCTGGACGTGTCCGAGTTCCTCGACGCGCCAGAAGCCTTCCGCACCTTCAACGAGTTCTTCTATCGCCGACTGCGTCCGGGGGCGCGTCCGGTGGATCCCGCGCCGGAAGCGGTGGTTTTTCCCGCCGACGGGCGGCATCTGGGGTTTGCGCGCCTGGGGGCGGACGAGAGGTTCTTCGCGAAGGGACAGCGGTTCGACCTGCCGGCGTTTGTCGCGGACGCGGAATGGGCGCGGCGGTACGACGGCGGCGCGGCGGTTTTCTCGCGACTGTGTCCGGTGGACTATCACCGGGTTCACTTTCCGGTGGGAGGCCTGGCCTCCGCCCCGCGACGGATCGAGGGAATGCTGGGCTCGGTGAGTCCCATCGCCCTGCGACGGCGGCTGGCGATCCTCTGGGAAAACCGGCGTTGGGCGACGGAGATCGTGACACCAGGCAAGGGACGCGTGCTGATGGTGGAAATCGGCGCCACCAACGTGGGCAGCATCGTCCATACGACGAACGCCGCCGGTGACGGCGCGGTGCCCAAGGGCGCGGAGAAGGGATACTTCCGCTTCGGCGGGTCGGCCGTGATGACCCTGTTCGAACCCGGGCGCGTCGCGCTGGCGGCCGATCTGGTGTCGGCGCGGTCGGAGGGTCTTGAGTTGTACGCGCGCGTGGGGGATCGGATGGGCGTGTGGCTTTGAAGCGGAACGATGCAGCGGCAGGAAAGGCATTCGCGCGCGAAGGCGAGAAGCGCGCGAAGGAAGAGGAACAGGTCCGGAGTTCCGAACGCGCACCAGACGGTTCGCGGCGACGCGGAGCGGCGTTCACCGCTCTCCCGTCTGCCTTCGCGACTTCGCGACTTCGCGCGAGGTCAATCTCGGCCCTCCAACTGAATCGTCGCGGTTGAGGCGGTGGCGCGCGTGGCGTGCACGGCGCCGCGGCATCACTTCAGCACCGGCGCGGCCACGATGACGCCGCCAAAGAGCAGCCAGGCGAGGACGAGGGTCCAAAGCACGTTCACCAACTGGGCCGCGGTGAAGGCGAGCGCGGGCCGTCCGCCCTGCATCGACACCAGGTCGCCGAAGTGCGTCTCCAATCCGATGGAGACGAAGGCCAGGGCGAACCAGAGATTGCGCAGGCCATCGAGGATCGGCTTGGTGGATTTCACCACCGCGGGATCGACGGCGAAGGAAAAGGCGACGGAGGCCGCGATAAAGCCGAGGACGAACTTCGGGAAGCGCTCCCAGATGACCGCCGCGGAGGGACGCGCACCGGGACCGGACCGCGCGCGGATCGTCCACCAGATGGAGAGGAGAAAGGCCGCCACGCCGATGAGGACGTTCTGGGAGAACTTCACGATCACGCCTGCCTTCATCGCCTGGTCACTGATCAATTGTCCGGCCGCCACCACCGAGCCGCTGGTGTCGAGCGTCCCGCCGAGCCAGGCGCCGGCCACCGCGTCGGGCAGGTTCCAAGCCTTCGCGGCGATCGGCATGAGCACCATCATGGGCGCGGCCACGATGAGGACGAGCGAGGTGATGTAGGAGAGCTTCCGGCGGTCGCCCTGGATGGCGCCGCAGGCGGCGATGGCCGCGGAGACGCCACAGATGGACACGGCGGTGGAAAGCATCACGCCGAGCTCCTCGTCCACCTTGAGTTTGCGCGCGATCCAGTAGGCGACATACCAGACCACCGTGACCACCAGCACGGCCTGGGTCAGGCCGAGCGCGCCCGCGCTGAGCAGTTCGCGCACGAGCACGTTGGCGCCGAGGAGGACGAGGCCGGTCTTGATGTAGAACTCCGTGCGCACCGCCTCGCGCAGCCAGTCCGGCACACCGACGGTGTGGTTGATGACCAGGCCGAGGACGAGCGCGAACAGGACGTACTCGAAGCCCCAGTTCTTGACGGAGACCTGTCCGGCGAAGAGCTGGGATAGCCAGGCGAGGGTGGCGACCACGGCGAATCCGGCGACGAAACGCGGCAGGCGCGCGCCGAGGAGCACGGCGCCGGGCACGGCGAAGGCCAGGACGATGAGCGTCACGAGGCCGGCCCGGCCGAGGTTCGCGGCGGTGAACACCTGGGCCAGGTCACCAGCTGACTGCCATTTGAAGGAGGGCAGCGCGGGGCGAAGCCCGGCCAACACCAAGGCGAGGAGGGCCGCGCCGATGGCCAGGGCGATCCAATCTTCCGCACGCCACCAGCGTGCTGAGGGAGTGGGTGTGGAACTCACGCCCGGAGTGTGCGCCAGGCGCCGCCGCGAGGCGAGGATCTGTACGGGAACTCACCTCCAGCCGGCCAGCTTCGCCAGCGCCTCGTTCACGAGGGCGATGATGCGCGCCACGGCCTCCCCCTTCGCCACCGGGGTGATGGCGCCGCCACGCGGCTTGAGTTCCACCTCGCCCTTGGCAAGCGACTTTTCGCCGATGCTCACGCGGAGGGGGATTCCGATGAGGTCGGCGTCCTTGAACTTGAAACCGGGGCGTTCGTCGCGGTCGTCGAGGAGCACCTCGATGCCGGCGGCCGTGAGTTCGCTGTAGAACTGCTCGGCCAGCACCGCGGTGGGCGTGCCGGGAGCGCCGAGCGGCGTGAGCAGCACCTGGTAGGGAGCGACACTCATGGGCCAGATGATGCCGTCCTTGTCGTGGCTC
>CAZYJB010000494.1:0-4156 GCA_964647675.1 uncultured Verrucomicrobiota bacterium
GGCGAAGCGTGGAAGTGTTGCGCGGGGCGTCCCTGGGGGTGGCCCGCGGCGAATTTGTCGCGCTGCGCGGCGCTTCCGGGTCAGGGAAGAGCACGCTGTTACATCTGCTGGGGGGGCTGGATGTGCCGGACTCCGGCGCCATCGAATTCGAAGGAGCGCCCCTTGCACGCGCCGGCGCGGGCGCCCTGGCCGCCTTCCGCAATCTCGCCGTGGGATTCGTCTTTCAGGCGTACCATCTGCTTCCGGAGCTCGACGCTCTGGAGAACGTCTGCCTGCCGGCGCGCGTGGCGCGGCGTCCGGCGGAGGAAACGGAGCGCCGCGCGCGAAAGCTGCTTGAGCGCGTGGGACTCGGGGCGCGCATGGACCACCGGCCAGCCGAGTTGTCCGGCGGGGAGCAGCAGCGTGTGGCGATCGCGCGGGCACTCATCAACCAGCCGCGGGTCGTGCTGGCCGACGAGCCGACCGGCAACCTGGATTCGCAGACCGGCGGCGAGATCATGGAGTTGCTCACCTCGCTGCGCGCCGAGCATGGCACCGCGCTCGTGCTCGTGACCCACGATCCGCGGGTGGCAGCGCGTGCGCCGCGATCGCTCGACCTCGAGGACGGACGCATCCGAAGCGACTGACTCGGCCTTGCGGGACAGCAATTTGAGATTTGTGCCGAGGGTGAAGGGTGCCCTAGCGTGACGCCCGTCAGGAATGAAGATTTACATCGACGGGCGCTATTACGACGAAAAGAACGCCAAGATCTCGGTGTTCGACCATGGCCTCCTTTATGGGGACGGGGTATTCGAGGGCATCCGCGCCTACAACGGGCGCGTGTTCAAGCTGAAGGAGCACATCGACCGGCTGTTTTACTCGGCCAAGGCGATCCTGCTCACCCTGCCTCTCAGCCATGCCGAGATCTGCCGGGCGGTGGTGGATACCTGCCGCCGGAACAAGCTCAAGGACGGCTACATCCGGCTGGTCGTCACGCGCGGCAAGGGCACGTTGGGACTGAATCCCAACAAGTGCGGACGCCCCTCTGTCATCGTCATCGCCGACAAGATTCAGCTGTACCCCCAAGAGTACTACGAGCGCGGCCTGGACATCGTGACCGTGCCCACGACGCGCAACCTGCACAGCGCGTTGAATCCGGCCATCAAATCGCTGAACTACCTCAACAACATTCTCGCCAAGATCGAGGCCAACAACGCGGGATGCGAGGAGGCCATCATGCTCAATGCGGAGGGTTACGTGGCGGAGTGTACCGGAGACAACCTGTTCATCATCAAGGAGGGCCGGATGTCGACCCCCCCGCTGGCGGCGGGCGCTCTCTATGGCATCACCCGCGGCACGGTGATGGATCTGGCCCGCGAGGCGGGCATTTCGGTTTCCGAGCCCAACCTGACGCGGTACGACGTTTTCAACGCGGACGAGTGCTTCGTGACAGGGACCGGCGCCGAATTGGTTCCGGTGGTGAAGGTCGATGGACGCGTGATCGGCGATGGCAAGCCCGGTCCGATGACGCGCAGCCTGGTCAAGGCGTACCACTCCTTGACGAACTCCACCGGCGAGCCGATATACGCGTGAGCGAAGGCCCAGAAGACCGCCGCGCCGGGCAAGATGTTGCCGCCTGGTTTGGTCTTGAACGGTGTCGGCTCCGGGGCTTGCCCGGCAGCCTGGGTGTCAGGTTCCCGTCCGTCCGCCGACTCCGGCGCGTCGAATTTTCCGGGGCGTGACCCCCCGGGCCAATCAAGACATGCTCTGCAGCATCTGCCAAAAGAACGAAGCGAAGGTGCACCTGACGCAAATTGTCGATGACAAGATGCAGAAGGTGGACCTTTGCGAAGAATGTTCAAAGGCGAAGGGAGTGACTGATCCCGCGGGCTTCTCGCTGGCGGACCTGCTCCTCGGCAACACCTCGGACGCGGAAGCGCGGCCGACGCCCAAGCCGGGTGAGCTGGCGTGCCCGTCCTGCGGGCTGTCACAGGCGGACTTCAAGAAATCGGGCCGGTTCGGGTGCCCGCAATGCTATACCGCGTTCGGCGAGGGCCTGCCTGGCATGCTCAAGACCATGCACAAAGGCGTCCGCCACACCGGCAAGGTGCCGGGCGCCCTTCGGCCACGCAAAGACCCGGGTGATCAGCTGAAACAACTCAATCGCCGGTTGGAGAAAGCCATCCAAACGGAGAACTTCGAAGAGGCCGCCCATCTGCGGGACCAGATCCGGGCGCTCAAGCAGCAGACCGCGGCCGCCTCCTGACCCGCCCATGTCGAAGGACCTGCAAACCTTCCTGAGCAAACCGTCGGACGCCGCCCGCCGCACCGGTCCGCTGGATCACATCGTTCTCTCCAGCCGCGTGCGGCTTGCGCGCAACGTCCAGGGCTTCGCCTTTCCGGGCTGGGCGAAGAAATCCGAGCGTGTCCGTGCGCTCGAGGTCATCCGCACCGCCGTGGATCACCTGCCGGTGATGGGCGAGGGGTTTTCCGAGTCGATGGACAATCTGACGGCCATCGACAAGCAGATCCTGGTCGAGCGGCACCTCATCAGCCGCGAGCACGCCGCCAAGGGTGCGGGCAGCGGCATGGTGGTGGATCGCGCAGAGTGCCTGAGCGTGATGGTCAACGAAGAGGACCATCTGCGCATGCAGTCGCTGCGTCCGGGGCTCCAGCTCAAGGAAGCCTGGCGATCGGTGGATGAACTCGACACCACGCTCGAGTCCCGACTGCCCTTCGCCTTCTCGACCGATTACGGCTATCTGACCGCGTGTCCGACCAACGTGGGGACCGGGATCCGGGTGAGCGCGATGCTGCATCTTCCCGGCCTGGTCCTGGCCGAGCTGGTCAACCAGATCATCCAGTCGGTCAACAAGCTTGGGTTGGCGGTGCGCGGTCTGTACGGCGAAGGGACCGAGGCGCTCGGTAACATCTTCCAGGTGTCGAACCAGATGACCCTGGGCGAGACCGAGGCCGAGATCGTCGAGCGGCTGACCAAGGTCGTGCATCAGATGATCGAGCACGAGCTGAACGCGCGCCAGAAGCTGCTCGAAGAGAAGCCGAAGGTCCTGCACAACCACATTGGACGCGCCTTCGGCATCCTTTCGAACGCGTATTCCATCTCGTCGAAGGAGGCGATGAACCTCCTGTCGCTGGTGAGGCTGGGGCACGACCTGCGCATGTTCCCGGCGGTGCCACGCGCGTTGTTCGACGAACTGCAGCTCATCACCCAGCCGGCGCACCTGCAACGTGTGCACGCCGGCAAGCTCGGAGCCGAGGAGCGCGACGTCCTGCGTTCGGATCTGCTGCGCGAGCGGCTGAAGGACGTGGCGCGTCCGGTGTCCGCCCAGTTGACTCCCCCGTCGACTGATGCAAGTAGACCGCAGGGTTCGGAGTAGGCCGTGGGCGGGGCGGTGGGCGTGGGAACCAACGATTGCAGCGGAGCGAGGACCTATGAGCGAAGAAGCCATGAACAACTTCACGCCGCGGGCGCAGCAGGTGCTGGCCCTCGCGCGGAAGGAGGCGGATCGTTTCAACCACAACTTCGTGGGCACCGAGCATCTGCTGCTCGGCCTCATCAAGCTGGGGCAGGGCGTGGCCGTGAACGTCCTGCAGAAGATGGGCCTCGATCTCGAGACCGTGCGCCTCGAGGTGGAAAAGCAGGTGGGCACCGGACCGGACCAGAAGGTGGTCGGGAACATTCCCTACACGCCGCGCGTCAAGAAGGTGCTGTCCCTCGCGGCCAAGGAGGCCAAGGCCCTCAACCACACCTACGTGGGCACCGAGCACATCCTGCTCGGTCTGCTGCGCGAGGGCGATGGCGTGGCCGCGCGCGTGCTCAAGAGTCTCGACGTCGACATCGAGCAGACGCGGCAGGAGATTCTGAAGGAGCTGGATCCGAACTTTGCGGCGCAGGAGGAGGGCGGCGGTGGCGCCGGTGCCGCGCCCGAGGGAGCCCCCGGTGGCGGGGAGAAGGCCGAGAAGAAAGGCGACCTCAAGACGCCTGCGCTGAAGGCGTTCGGCCGCGACCTCACCGAGATCGCCAAGAAGGGCGAGATGGATCCCGTGATCGGGCGCAAGTCCGAGATCGAGCGCGTGATCCAAATCCTGTGCCGGCGCACCAAGAACAACCCGGTGCTGCTGGGCGAGGCGGGCGTGGGCAAGACGGCGATCGTCG
>CAZYJB010000495.1:0-4150 GCA_964647675.1 uncultured Verrucomicrobiota bacterium
ATTGCCCGATCGATGGCGCGGTCGCTTCGTCGGCGCGGATCCACTGCACCACTCGCTCATTGCCGCCGAACGCCGCGTGGCGGGGTCGACGTTCGAAACGTCCGATGTGGGGACCCTGTTGAAGACGGACGATCTCACCTTTCGTCCCGTCTACCTCGCCAACGCGCCGGATGGCGCTCTGTACGTCGCGGATTTCCGGGAGGAGTACATCGCGCACGGTCAGAACTACCAGAGCCAGATCGACCCTGACACCGGGCGGCTATATCGGCTGCGCGGGCGTGGTCTGGCGCTGGAAAAGGAGGTGGATCTGTCGCGATTGACGGCGACCGGGTTGGTGGCGCGGCTGGCCCATCCCAATCCGTGGCATCGCCACACCGCGGTGCGTCTGCTGGGCGAACGCCGCGAGGCCGCCGCGGTTCCGGACCTGCTGGCCATGGTGCAGACGAGTTCAACGCACCCGGCCCTGGAGGCACTGTGGTCGCTGTACCAAATGGGACGGCTCGACGAAAGCCTGGCGACGCGGTTGCTCGCCCACCCGGCGCCAATGGTTCGCGCGTGGACCATTCGGCTGATGGGTGACGCGCAGAGGCTGCCGCCGCGGTTCGAGTCCGCCGTCCTCGTTCTGGCGCGGGGCGAACCCGACGCCGAAGTGAGAAGTCAGGTGTTGTCCACCGCGCGACGGCTGCCGGCCGCGCAGGCCCTGCCGCTGGTCCGCGCGGTGTCCATGCGTTCGGACGATCGCCACGACCCATTCATTCCGTTGATGGCCTGGTTCACGCTGGAATCCCACTGCGGCACCGCGCGCGAGGCGGTGATCGGCTTGTTTCGTGAAGCGGCCTTCTGGGAGTCGGGCTGGGTGCGGGAGCATCTTGCCCCCAGGGTCATGCGGCGGTGGGCCGCTTCCGGCACGCGCGCCGAACTGGTGGCCTGCGCGACCTTGCTCGCCCTGGCGCCTTCGGCGGCCGATCGCGCAGCGCTGATCACTGGATTCGAGGAGGCCTGGCGCGGACGCCCGCTGCCGGCTTTGCCGGCGGAACTGGAACGCGCGCTCGCGGATTTGGGATCGTTGACGCCGGTCCTGCGCGCTCGACGCGGCGACTCCGAGGCGCTTCGCGACCTGGTGCGACAGGCCTCCGACCCGGTGGTCGCCGCAGACCAACGACTCGTTGCCGTGCGCCTGTTGGGTGAGGTGCGATTCGCCGAGGCGATCCCGGGTTTGTTGGACAGCGTGCGGCGCGATGGAGATGCGGCGGTGCGGTTGGCCGCCTGTGCTGCGCTCTCCGGTTTCACCAACGCGTCCATCGGGCCAGCGTTGTCGAGGGAACTCACCGGGCTGCCGCTGTCGGTGCGCGAGGCCGCGATCAGCGTTCTGGCGAGCCGCGCCGCATGGGGACGAGCGCTCGTGGGGGAGGTGAGCGCCGGGCGCCTGGCACGCGCGGCGATCCGTGACGAGGTGTGGGCGCGATTGCAGCGGCACGACGACGAGGTGATCCGGGAATGGTTGGAGCGGCAACCGGCTCCAGCGCCGGCCGGAGGGACCACGTGGCGGGAGCGCATCGATGCGGTGCGGCAGATCGTGGCCGGCGCTCCGGGAAATCCCTACCGCGGCGAGCCGCTCTTCATGGAACGCTGCGGCGGGTGCCACACGCTCTTCTTCAAGGGCGGCCAGATCGGGCCCGATCTCACGAGCTACCAACGCGACGACCTGGGCACGATGCTGGTGAGCATCGTCGACCCCAACGCCGAGATCCGGGAAGGGTTCGAAAACCACGTCGTGACCACGCGCGATGGGCGCACGCTGGGCGGTTTTCTTGCGGATCAGGACGCGCAGGTGATCGTCCTGCGCGGCTATGACGGCGCCGATCTCACGCTGCCGCGATCGGAGGTGGAATCGATGGTTCCGGCCGGACGCAGTCTCATGCCCGAGGGACTGCTCGAGGAGCTGGCGGATCAGGAGATCCGCGATTTGTTCGCGTACCTGCGCCAGTCGCAACCGATTCTGAGGTAGCCACGCGTCGAGTTCGGTTCGAAGATGGAGACTCGGTGGCTCGCCGGCTCCGACCGGCGAGTCGGGGCGAAGCCCCGATGGGAGGGCCGAACGGCAAGAACGAGTGGCGAAGAGAACGGGTCGGTGTCCTGCTCGGACACCGGGTCGCGACACGGAGGTCACGACCCACCGGGCGGGCGACGTCTACGAGGGACGTTGCCGCGAGCCGCCCAATGCCACCACCTGCACCTCCGCGCGATTCTTGGCCACGTGCGCGGAGGGCAGCACCCCGCGCCAGTTGACGTTGGGATACACGAGCGACTTCCGACCCAGAATGGAACCCGGGTTCAGGACCGCGTTGCAGCCCACCTGCGCCTCGTCGCCGATGAGCGCGCCGAATTTGCGCAGGCCGGTGTCCACGAACTTGCCCTCGCGTTCCACCAGGACGTTGCCGGGGGTGATCTTGAGGTTGGAGATCTTGACGCCGGCGCCGAGGTGCGCCTTGAAGCCGAGAATGGAGTCACCGACGTAGTTGAAGTGCGGCACCTCGCAGCGATTGAACAGCAGGGCGTTCTTGAGCTCGCAGGAATTGCCGACCACGCAGCCGTCGCCGACGATGACGTGGTCGCGGATGTAGGCGTTGTGCCGGATCTTGCAGTTTTTTCCGATGATCGCGGGGCCTTTGATCATGGCGCCATCCTCGACCTCGGTACCCTCGCCGATGAACACCAGCTCACCGATCCAGGCGGTACCCAGGCAGTGGTTGAGCAGCTTCGGTTGAGCGTTTGCCTCGACATACGGCTTGATGCGCGCGAGGGCTTCCCAGGCGTTCTCGCAGCCATCGAAAATCGAGGCGTGCTCGGTCTGGTCGAGGCTGAACAGGTCGGCAGGGGCGAACATGATGCGTGAGGATGAGCGTCCGGGGCACGGGGGCGGAATCCCAAAATGGCGCGCGGGATACCGGTGGATCGGCGCCCTGTCGCGTCATCAAACCGATCAAAACAGGGCTTGCCAGTGTTTGGGGGGGACGACTAGTTTCGCCACCCCTTGTCGGGAACCGGCCTTCTGCTGCGGGTGGACGATCCACGCTGCGCGGGACCCGTGGGGATTTGGCCTTATGTCAGTCAAGATTCGACTCAAGCGTGTCGGAGCGAAGAACGCCCCGGCGTACCGGATTGTGGTGGCGGATTCGCGCAGCCCGCGCGACGGCCGGTTCATCGAGGAGCTCGGCAGCTATGACCCCAAGCGCACCGGCGTGAACTACACGCTCGATCTCGAGCGCGCCCAGTATTGGCTGGGCACGGGGGCGCAGCCGTCGGAGACCGTGGCCAGCTTCATCAAAAAGGCGGCCAAGGCGGCGGCAGTGCCGGCGGTGGCTTAGGCCACCCAGCGCTCCCTCGGGGCCTCCGGCGGCGGCGGCATCCCAAGGCCACTGAGCGGCCAGGCTGCCCCGCACCCTCCCTCACCCCCCACGTTCCATCAGCCCGGCGACGCCCAGTCCGGCAAGCCGGTTACGACACGGGATCAGCGATGCAGGCATTCCTCGAAACGGTGATCAAAGGCATGGTCCAGCATCCCGACGCAGTTCGCATCCTGGCGAATGAGCGGCGCGGGGAAACCGTGTACGAGGTGCATGTGCATCCCATCGACATGGGGCGGTTGGTGGGGCGCCGCGGCAACACGATCAACGCCATCCGCACCCTTCTGTCGGCGGGCGCGGCGCACAAGGGCCAGCGTTGCACGGTCGAACTGGTCGACGAACGGGAGCCGGGAATGGATTCCCGCGGTTGACGACCGGGGACGACTGGGAAGGACAAGATGACAGGACCGGACGCGACGGCCGGTAACCGGGGGCCGCGCGGTGACTCAGTGCAGCGAGCGAGGTGAGACCGTGAAAATCGATGTGCTCACCCTGTTTCCCGGCATGTTTTCGGGTCCGATGGACGAGAGCATCGTGCATCGGGCGCGTTCGCGCGGCGTGCTGGACCTGCGGGTGCACAACCTGCGGGAATGGACGCATGACCGGCACCGGACCGTGGACGACCGCCCGTTCGGCGGGGGGCCCGGGATGGTGTTGAAGTGCGAGCCGATCTTTGAAGCGGTGGAAAGTTTGAGCAGTCCCGACACCCGTGAGCTGTTGCTGTGTCCGACTGGCCGCCCGTA
>CAZYJB010000496.1:0-4148 GCA_964647675.1 uncultured Verrucomicrobiota bacterium
GCCTGCACCGGGTGCGGCGCCTGCGTCATCGCCTGCCAAAGCGAGAACAACATCCCGGTGGTGGGCAAGGACCAGGTCATCCGCGGCCGCGAAATGCAGTGGATGCGCATCGACCGCTATTTCACGGGCTACAAGGAAGGTCAGCGCAACAAGCTGATCGCCGACGAGGATCAGTGGAAGGAGTCGTGGATCGACGAGCCGCAGGTCGTGTCGCAGCCCATGCTGTGCCAGCACTGCGAGAAGGCGCCGTGCGAGAGCGTGTGCCCCGTCAATGCCACCGTGCATGACGAGGAGGGCCTCAACGTAATGGCCTACAACCGCTGCGTCGGCACGCGCTACTGCTCCAACAACTGCGCGTGGAAGGTGCGGCGCTTCAATTTCTTCGATTACAACAAGCGCCCGAACAACTACGGCGATATCTCCCAGGGGAACTTCGGCAAGCTCTACGCCGGTCCGACCGCCCAGCGCGGCGCGGCCGAGCTCGAGCTGGTCAAGATGGCCAAGAACCCGGAGGTCACCGTCCGGATGCGCGGGGTGATGGAGAAGTGCACGTTCTGCACCCAGCGCATCGAGGCCACCAAGATCGCGCGCAAGGTCAAGGCCGGCGCCAGCGGCGACGTGCAGGTCACCGATGCCGACAACCTGAAGACCGCCTGCCAGCAGGCCTGCCCCGCCGAGGCGATCGTTTTCGGCAACCAGCTCGAGACCGGCAGCCGCGTCAACCAGTGGAAGAAGAACCCGCGCAACTACACGGTGCTCGGCTTCCTCGACACCCGCCCGCGCGTCACCTATCTCGCCAAGGTCCGCAACCCCAACCCGAAGATGCCCGACTTCCACGAGGTCCCGCTCAGCATCGAGGAGTACAAACAGATGTATCACGGCGATCCGTTTGCCGCCCATGGAGCCGCCCATGGTCAGACCAATGGCGCCGCCGGTGCCGGCCATGCTGCACCCGCCAAGGGAGGGGCCCACTAATGGCACACGCCGTTGACAAGATTCCGTCGTACGCGGTCGCGCCGCCGCCCGAACTCGAGCGCGAACCGCTGGTGCTGAACCAGCGGACCCCCGCTTGGATCTCCGACAAAATCGCCGGCATCGTGGAGGGCAAGACCCCGCGATGGTGGTGGATCGCCCTCGGGATCAGCGTCGTCGGGATGCTGATGATGTTCGGCATGGTGGCCTACCTGATTTCGACCGGTGTCGGAGTCTGGGGTCTGCACCAGCCGACCGCCTGGGCCTGGGACATCACGAACTTCGTCTTCTGGATTGGCATCGGCCACGCCGGCACGTTGATCTCGGCCATTCTCTGTCTGCTGCGGCAGCGCTGGCGCACGTCGATCAACCGCGCGGCCGAGGCGATGACGCTTTTTGCCGTCGTGTGCGCCGGCATTTTCCCCGTCGTGCACACCGGCCGTGTCTGGTACGCGTTGATGCCCGGCTACCTGATTCCGTTCCCCAATTCGAACGGCATTTGGCCGCAGTTCCGTTCGCCGCTGCTCTGGGACGTGTTTGCCGTCTCGACCTACGGCACGGTCTCGCTGCTGTTCTGGTACACGGGCCTCATTCCCGACCTCGCCACCATGCGTGACCGCGCCGTGTCGAAGGTGAAGAAGTTCCTGTACGGCCTCTTCGCGCTGGGCTGGACGGGTTCCAACCGGCACTGGAGCAACTACGAGAAGGCGTACCTCATCCTGGCCGGCCTCAGCACGCCGCTGGTGCTCTCGGTTCACTCGGTCGTCTCCTTCGATTTCGCGGTGTCGCAGGTGCCCGGCTGGCACACGACCATCTTCCCACCCTATTTCGTCGCCGGCGCCATCTTCTCCGGGTTCGGCATGGTGCTGACGCTGTTGTTGCCGCTGCGCACGATCTGCGGATTGCAGGACGTGATCACCACCCGGCACATCGAGTTGATGTGCAAGGTCATCCTCGGGACCGGTTCGATCGTCGGCTACGCGTACGGCATGGAGTTCTTCATCGCCTGGTACGGTGGCAATCCCTACGAGCTCTACGCCTTCCAGAACCGTGCCTTCGGCCCATACTGGTGGGCCTACTGGTCGATGATCACCTGTAACGTGATCAGCCCGCACTTGTTCTGGTTCAAGTGGTGCCGCACGCGCATGTGGTTCGTGTTCCTCGTCTCAATCGTGGTGAACATCGGCATGTGGTTCGAGCGGTTCGTCATCATCGTGACGTCACTGCACCGCGACTACCTGCCGTCGAGCTGGGATTACTTCAACCCGACCTATGTCGACGTCCTCACGTTCGTCGGAAGCTTCGGGTTGTTCTGCACGCTGTTCCTGCTGTTCATGCGGTTCCTGCCCATGATTGCCATTTCTGAAGTCAAAGCGGTGACGCCTCATGCGGATCCGCACCATCCCATGGGTGGAGCCAAGCTGGGAGGAGTCCACTGATGAGCGCGATCGCTTCCGGAAGACCTTATGCCCTGCTGGCGGAGTTCGACACGCCCGCGGCCGCGCTGCAGGCGGCCGAGCACGTGCGCGATGCCGGCTACCGTCGGTGGGATGTGCACACCCCGTACCCGATCCACGGCATGGACGGCGCGATGGGGATCCAGAATTCGAAGGTGGGCTGGTTCACCTTCATCGGTGGCACCACCGGGTTCACGCTGGGCATGACCATGATCTGGTTCTGCAACAAGTTCGACTATGCCCTGCCCGTGGGTGGCAAGCCGCTCTTCAGCCCGATCTACGCCATTCCCGTCTCGTACGAGCTCACGATTCTGCTCGGCGCCTTCGGGACCCTGATCGGCATGTTCCTGTTGAATCGCCTGCCGAGGCATTACCACCCCCTCTTGAAGCACCCGCGATTCCGCAGCGTCACGCACGACAAGATCTACGTCGTGATCGAGTGCGCTGATCCCAAGTATTCCGATGCCGGCACCCGCCAGATGCTGGAGTCGGCGGGTGGGCGGAACATCGAGGTCGTGGAGGACTGACATGCGCTACTTCCTAGGCCTGTTTGCCGTCACCTGCGTGCTCGTGATCGTGATTGCCGGACCGCGCGGCGTCGCCTCGCGCAAGCCGCCGATCGAGATCTGGAATGACATGGACCGCCAGCTCAAGCTGCGGCCCCAGGCGGTCGCCGGCTTCCCCGGCTGGCAGGATGCCCGCACATCGCGCCCGTGGGTGGAGGGCACTGTCCCGCGCCGTGAGGCGGTCAACGTGCGGGGCACCGAGGTGCAGCGTTTCGAGGACCACCCGGTCATCACCGGTCGCGAGTCGGGCAAGACGAACTTCGTCGACAACCTGCCACTTCCGGTGACCGAGCAGCTCATGGCCCGCGGCCAGGAGCGTTACAACATTTACTGTGCGCCTTGCCACGGTGCGGCGGGCGACGGCAACGGCGTGGTGAAGAAGTTCGGGCATGGCGCGGTGCCCGCGCTGACCGATGAATTGCGCGTCAAACAACCCGACGGCTACCTGTTCTGGGTGATCCAGAACGGCAGTCCGGCCGGGCTGATGGGGTCCTACGCCGCGCAAATCGATCCTGAAGACCGCTGGGCCGTCATCGCCTATGTGCGGGCGCTCCAACTGGCTCGCCTCGGCAAGCCGGAGGATCTCCCGGAGCCCCTGCGCGCGACTCTCAAGTAACTCCCATGGCCTCCTCCGCTGCTGTTGCCCACGTTCCCTCCGCCGCCGCGCCGGTGAGCCCGTCGCTCGCCAAGCTGCCGGTCCTCCTCGCCGCCATCGGCGGCGTCGGCGCCCTGATCGGGCTGCTGGTGCCCAGCCTGCAGAAGCAGTTCGCGTTCTCCTGGCTGCTGGCGTTCATGTTCTACCTCAGCCTCATGCTGGGCGGACTGTTCCTCGTCCTGCTGCACCATATCTTCGATGCCCAGTGGTCGGTGCCAATCCGCCGCATCACCGAGCACCTGGCCTGCAGTTCGCCGCTCATCGCGGTCTTCTTCCTGCCCATCCTCGTCAACGCGCTCGTTGCGGGACCCGAGAAGACACTGTTCCTGTGGATGCACGCCGATCCGCATCAGGACCACGCGCTGATGGCCAAACAGGCCCTGTTCAACAAGCCCGCCTGGGTGGCGGTGTCGATCGCCGTGCTGGCGGTCTGGTATTTCCTGACCCACGCCCTGCGCCGCGCCTCCCTCGAGCAGGATCGCACGGGCGCCGCGTCGC
>CAZYJB010000497.1:0-802 GCA_964647675.1 uncultured Verrucomicrobiota bacterium
GCCGACGACCGGCGGGTGGTAGACCTGAAGCCCGGCGCGCTGGCCCTCCACGAGTCCCGCGCCGGTGAATTCGACGGTCCATGCGATGCGGTTCGGCACCGGGATGGCGAGATCGAGGATCCGCAGCGGGAACACCCCGGCGCGGACGGGGAAGTCCTCGCTTTGATAGACCAGCACCCCGGGGGTACGCACCGGCGGGGTGGTGGGCAGCACCGGGCCATCCATCTGGTAGATGCGGAGCCTTCCGGTCACGCCGGCGGGCAGGTTGGTTTCGCCGACGATGGAGATGGCGATGGTGGAGAGCGTGCGGGCGGACCCGCCGAAGTCGATTTCGTCACCGAACTCGGAGGGTTCGGTGAGGAAGACGCCGAGGTTGTTGTGCGAATTGTCGTAGACGAGCTCAGCGCGGAGTCGGCCTGGCAGGGCAAGGCTGATCAGCGCGCAGAGGAGCCAACGCACGAGGAGAGGGGCGGCAAACCAGGCATGCGGAGCGCTGGACGCGGCAGCGGAGCAGGGAGCCGTCATGACCTTGGACGATGGCGGCGGACTCTTGCGGCAGGCGAGCGAAAACCTTGGGATCACGGGAATAATGAAGAATGGCGTCACCCGATCGGAACACTCCACGCAGAGAGAGTCCCCCCTGGGGACATTCCCTAGTCGGCGGATTGCGCACGGGCCTGAAGGCCGAATAGCGTGACGCCAATGTGGCGACTGCTGGTCGGCCGGTTGCTGGGCGCGATCCCCCTGCTTGGGGTGATCCTCGCCGCGGCATTCGTCCTGGTGCGATGGGCGCCGGGCGGAC
>CAZYJB010000497.1:812-4143 GCA_964647675.1 uncultured Verrucomicrobiota bacterium
CCGTTCGATCGCGAGCGGGCGGCGGCTTCCCCCGAGATCGAGCGTGCCCTGCGCGCGCGCTACCATCTCGACGAGCCGGTCTGGAAGCAGGGGTTGCGGTTCGTGCAGGGCGTTCTCGTGGGGGACCTCGGCCCCTCCCTCAAGCACCGCAACCACGAAGTGATCCAACTCATCCGCGCCGGATTGCCGGTGTCGCTCACTTTGGGTGCCCTGGCTTTCCTGGGCGCGCTCGGGGTGGGGATCCCGGTCGGGTTCCTCGGGGCGGCGACGCGCGGGCGCTGGCCCGATTGGGTTTCCAGCTTCCTCGTCCTGCTCGCGGTCACGCTTCCCGCCTTCGTCGTTGGACCGCTCCTGATCACGCTGTTGGCCATCGAGTGGGAGTGGTTTCCCGCGGCGATCTGGGGCGGGCCGAGGCACTGGGTGCTGCCGGTGGTGACCCTGGCGCTTTACCATGGGGGACGGTGTGCGCGGTTGGTGCGCGAGGGAATGGCGCAGGCGCTGTCCGCGGAGTTCGTGCGCGCCGCGCGGGCACGCGGTCTCCCCGAATGGCGCATCCTCCTGCGCCACGCGTTACCGGTCGGGATCCTGCCGGCCGTCAGTTACGCCGGGCCGATGCTGGCCGATCTGCTGACCGGCTCGTTCGTGGTCGAGAATCTGTTTCAATTGCCGGGCATCGGGACGCTGACCGTGAGCAGTGCCTTGAATCGGGACTATCCGCTGATCGTCGGCCTCGTGCTGGTGTATGCCGTGTTGTTGATCCTGTTCAACCTGGGGGTGGACCTCCTCCACGCCTGGCTCGATCCGAGGGGGCGGCATGACTGAGACCAGCGGGAAGGTCCCGAGCGACGCCGGCCCGGCCGCGCTCGCGTGGCGGCGGTTCCGGTCGAACCGCCCCGCCTACATCGCCCTGATCGTGCTGGCGTGGCTTGTCGCACTGGTGGCGACGTCGCCGCTGTGGTGGAAATGGTCCCCGGAGACGCTTCACGAGGAGACCTTCGCCCGACCGTCGGCACGGCATTGGTTGGGCACCGATGCCAACGGGCGCGATATGGTGGCGCGGGTCTGCGCTGGCGCCAGGGTCAGCCTTGTCGTGGGGCTGGCAGGTGCTGCCTTCAGCCTTTGCATCGGGGTCTTCATCGGAGGCGTGGCGGGTTATGTGGGCGGACGCGGGGACGCCCTGTTGATGCGCGGCGTGGACCTCGTCTACTCGTTGCCTTCGGTCATTTTGGTGATGGTGCTGATGGCCGCATTTCGCGACCCGGTGACCGCGATGTTGCGTCCGTGGCTGGGGACGGCGGGGGAGCGGTGGGCATCGGCCGGCGTGGTGGTGGTGGGGCTGGGCGCGGTGTCGTGGCTGAGCATGGCGCGGGTGGTGCGCGGGCAGGTTCGCACCCTCCGGCGACTTCCGTTCGTGGAAGCCGGGCACGCGCTGGGGCTCAGTCATGGTCGTCAACTTTGGCGCCACATCCTGCCCAACACCTCGGGGGTGATCCTGGTGGCGCTGACCCTGACCGTCCCCACCGTGGTCCTGGGTGAATCCTTCCTGAGCTTTCTCGGCCTGGGGATCCAGCCGCCGGCGGCCAGCCTCGGATCGCTGCTGGCCGATGGAGCCGGCCAGATCAATCCGGTAAGGACCTACTGGTGGCTGCTGCTCGGGCCGGCGGCGATGCTCGTGACGCTGCTGCTGGGGGTTGGTTACGTGGGCGATGGACTGAGGGACGCCCTCGATCCGAAGTCGCAGGCCCGCGCGAACGGGGCTGATCCGATTCGGACGCGCGGCGGTTGAAAGCCCGGCAGGATCTGGCTACGCCGCGCGGCGGCGCGCGACCCACGCCAGCGCCATGGAGGCGAGGCTTGCCTCCAGCGCCCACGATGACGAGTCGGGCACGCTGGCGATCCACGACTGGTAACTCGGGTTGAGCCAGACTGCGCCACCGCCCGAGCCGAACCGGCCCGCCTTGTCGTGACCGGGCCAGGCGGGATCCCAAAACGAGAACGTGTTCACCGCCGCGAGATAGGGGGTCAGATCCGCAGGATCGAGCGGATTGAACATGAAGGAAGGTCCGCCGGAATCGCCGCCCCCCAGCGTCGTCTCGAGGCCGTTGGGCAGCGCGTAGGGGAGGTACCCGAAATAGTCGTCCGAATTGCTGAAGGTCCCCATCACCGGATCGTACTTGTTGTTGCCTTCGTACTCGAAATCCCAGGCCA
Source organism: uncultured Verrucomicrobiota bacterium (assembly GCA_964647675.1). Lineage (GTDB taxonomy): Bacteria > Verrucomicrobiota > Verrucomicrobiia > Limisphaerales > CAIMTB01 > CAIMTB01. The sequence continues at coordinate 3,021 of CAZYJB010000497.1, forward strand.
CCAACTCGAATTCACCGCCCCCTTCATCGTCCAGTTCCACCACCTCGGCGAGGTTCGCGCCGCCGCGCTTCACGTTGAAACTGGAGTCCACGGTGTATCCCTCGAGGCCCGTGCCGGAATCACCGTAGCCCACCATGACCAGGGGGGTGCCCTCGGCGAGCCAGTCCGGGTTGGCCAGCGCGTAGGTCGGGATCTCGGGCGGGAGCGGTTCCGAAAGCAGGAGCACCGTCAGATCGTCGAACGGGCTGCCCGTCCCGAAGCCATCGAAGTCCGGGTGAACGTGGATCGCCGCGCCAGGAATGATGTGGCTGTAGTCGGCATCGTAGTTCAGGACGAACAACACATTCTCGGGATCGACGTCGTTCGACCCGTTGCCATCCGTATCGAAACAATGACCCGCAGTGATCACCTCGGTGCGCGAGATGGGGGTTCCCGTGCAGATGAAGCCGGTCGGGTCCGCCGGATCAGGGTCGATGAAGATGCTGCCAACGCCGGCGAACGGAGAGGTAGGTGTGTTGGGGATGACCCGGTTCGCCGGGGAATCCGGGGTGATGCCTGGAGTGGTGGGACTCGGATGGCCCGCCTGGAGCAGCGGGACGGTCGGGACCTGGGAGCTGATCGGCCGGACAGCGGGGGCGGAACCCGACCGTGCCGGCGCCTGCAAGGGGAGCCCGCCCAGGCCCAGCGATGTGACGACGCGCGGATCGACGTTGGCGGCGTGGAGGGAGGCGGGGAGCAAGGCGACCGCCATCGCCAGGTACGAATTCCGCAGGCTCATATTTGGCTGCCGGTCTGACGGATGAGCGCATTCGTGTCAAGGGACGAGCCTGGCAGGGGCGGGATTGCCAAGCGGCTTGCGGGTCGAGCACCATGACGCTCTGCGAGCATGGCGGAACCGTATTACATCACCACCGCGATCGATTACGTCAACGGCGTCCCCCATCTGGGGCACGCCTACGAGAAGGTCATCACCGACGTCATCGCGCGCAGCCGTCGGAGTCTGGGCGAAGAAGTCTTCTTTCTCACGGGCCTCGACGAGCACGGCCAGAAGGTCCAGCAAGCGGCCGCAGCGGAGGGCCTGGACCCGCAGGCCTACTGTGATGGACTGGCCGGCACCTGGCGC
>CAZYJB010000498.1:0-4141 GCA_964647675.1 uncultured Verrucomicrobiota bacterium
CCCGGGCCACCCCCTTGGGCAAAGCGCGCGCGCATCTGGGCGGTGGCCTGCTCGTACTTTTCCTTCTGCTCCGCGGTCAGGGAATCGGTGTACGCCTTGCGCTCCTCGTCGGTGGGGCGTCGTCGTTCCCCGCCGCTCATCCAGGGCATCTCCGGGAGTCCGGCGAACGGGCCGCTTTCGATGAGCTTGGCCGACGTTGAGCTGGTGGCGGCTGCGGCGGCATTGGTGTCGCCCACGATGACCGCGCCGGCGGGCGGGCGGAAGCGCAGCGCGGCGTTCGCGATGCGGAGCACGCCGCGGCGTTCGGCGGTGATGATGCGAGCATTGGCGGTCATGCCGGGACGCAGTTTCATGTCCTTGTTATCCACCGCGATGACCGTGGTGTAGGTGACCACGCTCTGGTTGGTGGTGGCCGCGAAGCGCACCTGCTGGATCGAGCCGTTGAACTGGCGCCCGGGAAACGCATCGACGGTGAACTGCACCTTCTGACCGTCCTCGACGCCTCCGACATCCGCCTCGGCCACCGCGGCTTCGATGCGCATTTTGGAGAGATCGTTGGCGATGATGAAAAGCACGGGCGCGTTCATGGCGGCCGCCACGGTCTGTCCGATCTCGACCTTGCGGGTGACCACGACGCCGTCCATGGGCGCGTAAATGGTGGTTCGGTTCAGGTCGACCTTCGCGCGTTCGACACCGGCTTCACGCGTCTTCACACCCGCTTCCGCCTGGCTCAGGTTGACGCGCCGCGTGTCGAAATCCGACTTCGAGATGAGCTTCGATTCGAGGAGCTCCCTGGCGCGGTCGAACTCGAGCTGCGCCAGTTCCCGGGTCGCCATGGCATTGGCCAGTTGTGCCTCCGCCTCGCCCAGCGCGCGCTCGTAGGAAGCCGGGTCGATCTGGGCCACCACTTGCCCCTCCTTCACCGGGGAATTGAAGTCGACTTTGATGTCCGTGATGGTGCCCGAGATCTGACTGCCAACCTCGACCATGCGCACCGGGGTCAGCGAGCCGTTGGCGGTCACCGACTGGACAATGTCACCGCGCGAGATGGTTCCGGACTGGAACTCGACCGGGGCTTGGGCCGGCCGTTTCCAATAGCGGAAACCGAAGTAGCCGCCGGCGCCGAGCAGGGCGAGGATGACGATCCAGCGGAAGATCGGGAATCGGGAGGCGTCACTCATGGAGGGAGTAGGGCTGTCGGAACGAAATCTCTAGGACGTGGGGTTCAGGTGCATCGAGCGGGAGCCGGGTTCTGGCTCGAGCCCCGACCGGCGATGCGGTTCCTCATGATGGCACAGGCCGTTCACGCGAGCCACTCTATCGCCGAATCGGCGGAACGCCTTCGGGAAGTGACCGGCGCCGGGCGGGCTGGGACGAACTTGCCGCGCGCGGGGACGGGCGGGACCTGATTCTGATTCCAATGCTGGGTTCACGGTGCGCTGAACGCCGGTGACGGCGGTGTGCGCCGGTGAACAGCTGCCCAGGTGAGGCCGGCCAGGCACAGGCTGAAGATCAGGGCATTCGGCGTGCGCGTCGTCCACGCTTCCCAGGGCCAGGGAAACCGGAAGAACGCCAGATTCAGAAGAAAGTAGGTCCAGGCAGAAACCAGGAGACCGACGCGGCTGAAGCCGGTCGAGGTTACGTCGATTCCGCGTCGCGCAACCGGCGCGCATCGCCAGGCCACCGCCGCGGCAACCGCCAGTGGGATCACTGCGAAGACCACGCATGCGACCGGTAGGGGCCAGGGCTCGGGCTGACGCGCGAGCTCCCGCAGCGTCTTTCCGACGATCGGCAGGAGGGTGAGAGGCAAAGGGAGCAGGAAGGGCCACCACCGCCCGGCATTCACCGCCAGCACCGGCACCGCGACCATAACCAGGCCGAGCTCGGTGTAGGCACCGAGGATCGGCCAGTCGGTGAATTCGCCGCTCAGCAGGAGCGCGCCATGGAAGAGGGCCAACGCCCATTCCCAAAGACCGGGACCTGCACGGCGGCGGCTTTCGGCGGTGGCGTCGGGCGCTGCTTCCTTGGGCTGGATGGATCGGCGATGGATCCAGAGGCCGAGACCGAGGGCAGCCCCGAGGACCAAGCCGAAGGTGGTCTCCATCATATTCCACCAGTTGATGACCGGATCCCAGCGCTGCCAAAAGCCGGTGGTGAAATCTGCGCGATGCCAGGCGTGATAGGCCTGAAGGCTCTGGCCGAAGGGAAACCCCAGGGCGCCGCCGAGCGCGCCCCACAATCCGAGCCGGCCGGCAAGACCGTCGCGGCGCCAACCGCCGACGTAGGACAGCAGGGCGATCAACGAGAGCAGCAGTCCGCCCCAGACTTCGCGGCGCGGCTTGAGATCGGCGGAGGGTTACCAGCGCCAGTCGGCCGAGAAGTAAATCCGCGGCAGCACGCGGTTGGCGGGGTCGAAGGGTTCGTTCAACGCCTGAATCCCCAGGAAGAACAGGGCGAGCAAAGCGCCCAGAAGCAGCGCGAGTTCAGGCGTGCGATAGGTCTTCCGGCTCAGCCCCATGCCAAGGAACGCGCCGGCGAAACCGATCCAGATCCCGCCCTTGAGCGCGAGTCCGACCATGCCCCAGCCATAGGCGTCGTGGTGGTCGATGACCGCGGCATTCTGGGTCAGCCCGATGGTCTGACCGTAGGTCATCGACCCGCCGATGCCGATCGCCGCGGCACACCAGGCTACCGCGCGCGCGACCTGGAGCAGGGGCAGGTGGCCCGCGAGCTGGAGTGTCAGCACGAACGCCACCAGCACCCCGGCGATCATGGCGCCCGTTTCATGCCCGTACTGCCCACGGATGCCCCAGCCCATGCCCCCGGCCAGCGCGCCCAGCAGGACCGGTCGCCACCAGCCGCGATCGCCCTCGATCGGCCGGCCGGCAGAACGGGAAGCATGGTCTCGCGTGCGCATTGGGCGCGGAGGTTGGGCCCGCCTCCGGGCAGCGGGCCATCGAAAAGAAAACGGAAACGGCCCGCGAGGATATCGCGGGCCGTAGAACGAAAAGTCGTCCGAAAAAGCGGTGGCGCAGGTCGACCGTCAGTCGAACGCGTGGCCGGCGCAGCAGAGCACGTTCTTGAGCTTATGACGCACCAACTCCTTCACGAGCTTGCGCGACGGCCCAAGGTACTTGCGCGGATCGAACTCCTTGGGGTTCTCGAAGAGCGCCTTGCGCAGGCCGGCGGTCATCGCGAGGCGCAGGTCGGTGTCGATGTTCACCTTGGTGCAGCCGGTACGGCGCGCGATCTCGATATCCGCCTCGGGCACACCGGCCGTGTCGTCGCCCATCGTGCCGCCGAACTTGTTGATCTCGGTCACGAGATGCTTGGGCACGCTGGAAGCTCCGTGCAGCACGAGCGGGTAGTCGCCGAGGCCGGCGTCCATAAGCGCCTTCTTGATGGACTTGAGGCGCTCGATGTCGAGGTGCTGCTCGCCCTTGAACTTGTACGCGCCGTGGCTGTTGCCGATGGCGATGGCGAGGGAGTCGACCCCGGATTCGCGCACGAACTGCACCGCTTCCTCGGGGTGCGTGTAGTGGCCGCCGGAGGAATAACCGCCACCTTCCTCGCCCTCGTCAAACTGCGCGCCCACGAGGTGCCCGAGTTCACCTTCCACGACGGCGCCGTGCTTGTGCGCGTACTCCACCACGCGCTTGCAGATCTCGACGTTCTTTTCGAAGGGCTCGTGCGACGCGTCGATCATGACCGAGGTGAAGCCCTCGTCGATGCACTCCTTGCAAAGTTCGTAGGTGTCGCCGTGGTCGAGGTGCACCGCGATCGGAATGGTGGCGACGCTGACCGCGGCCTCGATCAGCTTGCGAAGATAGACGGGATTCGCATAGCTGCGGGCGCCACGAGAAATCTGGAGGATCACGGGAGCCTTTTCCTCCTCGCAGGCCTCGATAATGGCCTGGATCAACTCCATGTTGTTCACGTTGAACGCCCCGATGGCGTATTTTCCCTTCAGCGCCTTGGCAAACAGCTCTTTGGTGGTGGTAAGTGGCATAATTCAGCGATGCGGATTGCGCCGCCCCGGGTCCAGGTCCGCCCGGACCGGGCACGGCTCGCGGAGGTATACCTGCGGGCTGGTGGGGCCGAAATGAGAAAATCGCGGGCCGGGATTCCCTCGGGCGACGCC
>CAZYJB010000499.1:0-4137 GCA_964647675.1 uncultured Verrucomicrobiota bacterium
CCTCCTGGCTGACGTCCCCACCGCAGGAGCCATCCTCGACCGCTTTCTTCACCACGCCCGCCTCATCGCCATCACCGGCCGGAGCTACCGCGTGAAAGACTCACCTACGCTGCGGGCACCGGGCCGCAGATCCGGCACCAAAGTCGCCGCAGAAGCTGTCGCGGCCGACGGAACACCGTGAGAATGCCATCCATCCAGCGTCCTTCCGAAATCCATCGCCCACAAACGATCAACCAAGTATGAAAACCCCGCCTCGCCCTGGCTGGTTCTGAAGTGCCCGCTCGTGGCCGGTTTTGAAGTGCCCGGTGACACCCCGGACTCCCAAGGTCGTCAACTACTTCCATGCGCAAAGGACTGCCGGAAGCGGCCGCCCTGGCCCACCTGCGCTCCCTCCACGCTACGCTTTGACTCGGAGAATCGGACATCAATGTGAGAGGGAGGGCAATGGGTGACCCTATTGGCTTCTTCGGTCATGTCCTGCAACACCGGGTCATGCCAGAACGCCCTTCATCACACTGGCGTGTTAAAATCCGGTCAGGTGGAAATCGAGGCCGGTGTGGGGATCGGTGAGGCGTTCGTGATCGACGAGCATCGGGTGCAGCATGGTGGCGACGCGGCACCACGTGAGGCGCGCGCCACCGCGCTGCGGCGCAAGGTGTCGTCGGTTTGGCAAGGTGAGTCTCTTCAGGCCCTCATCTCGTTGATCTGTTTGGTTGCGATGCCGATCGGGCGATCGAGCGGGATGCCGGCGCAGGACAGCAGCGTGGTGAGCAGGTCGCCCTGGTTGCCTTGGACGTTGGACAGGAACCTTCCGGTCCTGAGGGAACCGCCGCCTCTTCCGGCAAGGATGAAGGGGAGATTGTCGCGCCGGTGTTTGTCGCCGTCTTCCAGGCCGGAGCCCCACATCATGATGCAGTTGTCGAGCAGGGTGCCGTCACCCTCCTTCAGGGCGTGCATTTTCGTCACCATGTAGGCGAATTGATCGACATTCAGTTTGTTGATGGCCGCCACCTTGCCGATCATTTCCTGATCGCTGCCGTAATGCGTCTGTGAGTGGTGCTGGTTCGAAAAACCCAGTTCGGGGTAGGACGCTCCGTTGGGACGGGATCCGATATAGGTGCTGACGCGCGTGGTGTCTGTCTGGAAGGCGAGGATGGTGAGGTCGCACATGACCTGCATATATTCACTGCGCTTGTCGCCCTCGGGTATCTTCACCTCGATGGGCGCCGAATCGGCCGAGTGGCGGTTGGAGGGAGCGACACCGTTCTTTTCCAGAGCCGCCTCCTTTTGGCGGGTTTCAATGGCGGCGATGCGACGTTCCACCGAGCGCACGCTGTCGAGGTATTCGTCGAGTTTTTGCTGGTCCCCCCTGGCCAGGGTGCGGCGGAGGTCGCGGGCGCCGCCGAGCACCCGGTCGAGCATCTGGCGGTCCAGCGGGTTGGTCTGCGTGACCCTGCCTTCCTTGCCGCGTTTGCCAAAAAGGCGGTTCAACACATTGCGGGGATCGGTCTCGGCCGGCACGGGTTGCGTGGGCGAGCGGTAACTGCAGTGATTGTAGTATCCCTCATGCAGGCCTTCCTGATTCTCCTTCCAAGTCTGAGGCATGGTGGCCAGCTCGAGCGAAGGGAGCAGGGTTTGGGCGCCGACATAGTTGGCCATGATCTGGTCGGCGGAAATGGAGATGTTGATGCGGTCGCGCGAATCGGCGTCGGGCAACCGCGCGGTGAGCCAGGTGGACAGCTCCAGCGCATGCGGGGCACCGCTGAAGGGGGTGGTCGGCACGCCCGAGATGCCCTTCATCATGAGGCATTGATTCATGATCGGTTGCAGCGACTGGATGATGGGCGGCGGCGAGTTGAGGAACTCATCCTGACTCTTGGGCCAGAATTGGTCCATGATGACCCCGTGCGGCATATACATGAATGCCAGGCGCACCGGCGGCTTGGTGGAAGTCGTGCCAGCGGCCCAGCCGAGGGAATCAAAGAACGGCAGCGCGAGGGAGACCCCCACCCCTTTCAGGAAGGTGCGGCGATTCACGATGGAAGGGTGATTCATGGTATTCATATCGGTGCTCTGCTGGCTGTGAGTCGCAGTTAGTTTTCGACTCGGCGGTGGGTAAACAGATAACTGGTGATGACTTCGGTGAAGATTGTCCTCACCCGGAATTCGTCTCCGGCAATGCGGGCCACCAATTGGTCGATGACGACTTCATCGTAACCTTCCAACTGTCGCCCGAGCGCGTAACCCAGGAACCGTTCGGTCAGGTTCCGGGCCAGGTCGGACTCCCGCCCGGCCAGGAGACGTTTCAATTCCGCGGGGGTGGAGAAGGCTGCTCCGGTGGGAAGTCTTCCTGCCGAGTCGATCGAAGTCCCGGCTTCATTCTTGTCACGCCAGCGGCCGATGGCGTCGAAGTTCTCCAGGCCGAAGCCGATCGGGTCGAGCATCCGATGGCAGTTGGCGCAGACGGGATCCTTCGTGTGGAGTTCGGTCCGTTGCCGCAAGGTCAATCCTTTTACGCTTTTCTGCTCCTGCCCGTCGAGTTCGGGAACATCGGGCGGGGGCGGCGGCACGTGTTCTCCAAGGATCTGCTCCAGCACCCACACGCCCCGACGAACGGGGCTGGTTCGGGTGGGGAACGACGTTGCCGCCAGTGTGGCCGGCATGCCGAGGATGCCGCCGCGGTTGGGGTTCTCGAGTTTGACCCGGCGCATTTTCGGACCTTTGACAGATGATCCGAGGCCATACAGCTCGGCGAGCGGCTCATTCAGGTAGGTATGGTCGCTGTCCACAAACCGGATGACCCGTTGGTTCTTGTGAACGAGGTTTTCGAAGAACAAGCGGGCCTCATCCACCATTGCCTCCCGCAATGCCGGCGTCATTTTGGGGAACAAGTTGGGGTCGAAAACCTGACGCTCCAGGTCGTTCACCCGCAGCCACTGGGCGCCGAATCCGTCGAACAGGGCCCGGGCGCGAGGGTGGACCAGGAGCCGCTTCGCCTGGGCCCGCAGGGTCCTGGGCTTGTGCAGCTCGCCCTTGTCGGCCAGGGAGGACAGCTCGGCGTCCGGCGGCGCCGACCACACCAGATAGGACAGGCGCGCAGCCAGATGGTGGTCGTCCAGGCGGACGATCTGTTCGTCGGGTTGGACCGCTCCGGCGGGCGCGATGAAGAGGAACTGCGGAGAGACCAGGACCGCTTTGAGCATCAAGCCCAGCGACGCCGTGTAATCCAGCTCCTTCCCGCGGGCGAGGTCGAAGACGTCCACGAGGACGTCCAGCTCCGCCTCGGTGGGCGGTCGGCGGTAGGCCTCACGGGACAGGGAGCGCGCGACCTGGCGTGCAGCCTTGCGAAGATCGGCACCCTCGGGTGGCTTCCTGCCAAAGAGCCGCTTCTGAACTGCGGTCGGCGCCCTGCCTTCCGGAGCGACGATCTGCCCGACAACATCGTTGGCGATTTCGAGGAACAGTTCCGATTGCAGCGGAGAGATCGAGTTGAGGTAGCCCTCCCCGATGACTTCCTCCGGAAGGCTGTCGGCGATCGACGGGTTCACCCCGTAGAGATCGTGCAGTGTGTTGGCGTATTCGACCTTGGACAGCCGGCGCATCACGAACGCGCCGGGATTTCTTGGGCTCAGGTACTTGAGCTTGCCGATCCATTCGATGAACTGGAGACGCTCCTCGTCGGTGGGTTGCTTGGCCGCGTCTTCCGGCGGCATGTCGTGCACCTTCACGTTTGCGACTGCCTTCTTCCAATGCAGGAACGCGATGCCGCGGCCGGGATCCTTCAGGTCCACCTCGAAGTTGACGTTCGCCTTGGCACGGCCACCACCGTGGCACCTCGTGCAGTATGTCTTCACGAAGGGTTCCACGTTCTCCTTGAAGACCTTCCGGGCGTCGGCCCGGAGCGCCGTCTCATTTGCGCTCTCCCCATCGGTCTCCGCCAGACACGGCGAGACCAGCGACAGGACCAGCACGCAGCCCAAGGCCGCGGTCTTCGCGGGAAGAATCCGGACTATCCGTGGCGACTGCATGGGTGGTATCCAACGACGAGTTTTGGGGGAATGAAACGAAAAGAATTCCCTAAGGGACCGTCTGAAAAGTGAGTGGGGTCCTGCGGCGAGGGATTTTGGAGGGCGCCCG
>CAZYJB010000500.1:0-4125 GCA_964647675.1 uncultured Verrucomicrobiota bacterium
CGCGGTGGGGCGTGTCGAGGCGCGGGAATCGGCGGCGAAGCTGGAGTTGTTCGCGCGGCGGACGCGGACGCCGCCGCAGTTCCTCATCGAGTTCGCGGGCGACGTCCATGTGCTGCGCGTCACGCCAGTGCCCGGTGGTGACGAGCAGGTCTTCGTACCCGTCCAGATCGACGTCGAGGAACACCGGACACCAGGACCAGTCCGAGGCGTCGAGTCCGGCTGCGTTCGCGAGTTCCTCGAACGTGCCGTCGGCGCGTCCGTGGAACAGGGTGTTGCGGGGCAGTTGCGGCCGGGGTCCGAGGTGATGGCGGTACTGGCCCGAGGCGATGTGGTCCATGCCCTGGACCATGCGGCGCGCGTGCTCCCGGCTGAGCATGTCGGCGACGAAGAAGTCGGGATGCCCGTCGCGATCGAGGTCGGCGACATCGACGCCCATCGAGAAGAGACTGGTCTGGCTCAACGCGGCGGTGGACGCGGCGCGGAAGTTTCCCCGCCCGTCGTTGAGCCAGAGCCGGTCGGGGGATTGGAAGTCGTTGCAGACATAGAGATCGGGAGCGCCGTCGCCGTTCAGATCGTGGAACTGCGCGGAGAGGCCCCAGTCGTCAGGGGTCGCATGCGGCCGGCCCTGATCGTCGAGGAACCGCGGCGAGTTCCAGGGCGCGACTTCGAAACGCGCATCCCCGCGGTTGAGGAAGAGTTGGTCCGGTTCGCCATTTTCAAGAATGCCGCCTGCACCATCGAGCACATAGCGTCCGAGCAACCCTGGAGAATCCGCGGGTCGACCGTTGACCGAGAGCACGCGCTGGACGCCGTTGGTGGTGCCGATGCGGAAGCGCGTGTCGGGCAGATCACGCAGGGTGTCGTTGCGGTAGTTGACGACGTAGAGATCGAGCCGGCCATCGCCATCGACGTCGGCCAACGCCAGGGAGCTGCTTCCGCGTGAGTTTCGAAGACCGGCCGCGTCGGTGCCCTCGGTGAACCGGCCATGCCCGTCGTTCAGAAAAAGACGCGTGCCGTGGGCGAGCCCGTTGACGAGGAGGTCAAGGTCGCCGTCGCCGTCGAGGTCGGCCAGCACGGCGCCGGTGGAGGCCTGGTCCGCACAGGCCACGCCGGCGCGCCGGGTGATCTCCTCGAAGCGCCAGTTGCCCAGATTGCGATAGAGGGCGTTTGGCGAATCCAGGCCGCAGAAGTAGAGGTCGCAGAGGCCGTCGCCATCGACGTCGCCGGCCGCGACACCGGATCCGTTGAGCAGGACCTGATTGGTCAGGGAGCGTTCGTCGGCAAGCAGGTTGGTGAAGGCGATGCCTGCCGTCGCGGGGGCGAGTTCGGTGAAGCCCACGGTCCGGACCGACGGCAGGACGTGGAGCGGCACCAAGCGGAGGGGTTCGTCCGGCGCGGCGGGTGCCAGGGCTCCGAGCGCAGGCACCCAGGGAAGCACCGCGGCGACCGCGACGACTCGGGACAGCGCGAGGCCTGCGGCCGCGCATCGGCCCACATTCTCGGCGCGCTGGGAGTACCGCAGGGGCATGCCGCGAGGGTAGCCGGGCCTTCCCGTGGGAACCAAGGAGGGCCTGTGTCTGGAAGGCGAAATCTGCTCAATCGAGAATTGCCGTTTGACGCGCCGGGGACAAACCGACTACGCAAGGGCATCCCCTTGGTCTGGGTCGAAAGCAGGCGGAGCCGAAGTCACCGGCTTCCGTCTACGAGTCGTTCGCTTTGGAAACGGTCGAGGGGACCGGTGGCGCGGCTTTGACCGCCGCCGGGCGGCGTTTCAACATCATTCCATCCCATGACATCCGAGCTATCACCCGGACGCTGGCGACCCGCCTTGCGGCGCTGGATTCGGGGGGCCTTCGGCTTCCTCGCCGTCCTTGCAGCCGGCATGCTGTCGGTCTCGGCGCAGGTATCGACGGTCGTTTTCCAGGACGATTTCGCGTCGAACGCCCTCGATCCCGCCAAGTATCAGGCTGACTCCCCGTTCTTCGAGGGTGGCCTCGGTGACATCCATGCCGAGGCGCGCGACGGCATCGTCGAGTTCGTCGGCACCACGACGCAGCAATGGTGGTCCGGGGCGACCCTTCGGGTCGTGCCCACCTTCAACGCCACGGAGTCGACACCCGTGACGGTGTCGATCGACCGCGTGGCCGAGGCGGGGCAGGGCACGGCGTCACGCAGCGCGCTGTGGATTCTCGACGAGACGAAGACGAAGTACGTGCTGTTCGCCGACGTTCGCGCGGAGGGCGGCTGGCGGTACAACCGCAAGATCGGCGAGGACGGCGATGTGCCGACCGGCAGCGGCACCGACATCGCGGCCTTCAACGGCGGCACCTTCGACGACGGTGCCTTGCACCGCATGGCGATCGTGGCCAACGGCCAGACCGTGAAGCTGCTGTTGGATGGCGTGGAGGGTGCGGAGGTGAAATTCCCGTTCTCCAAGGTCGTCGTGCAATTCGGAGCGTATGCGCGCGCCAACAACGACACGGCGGCGACGACGTGGGACAATCTGAAGATCGAGACCACCAAGGTACTGAGCACGGTGTTCTCGGACGATTTTGCGTCCGGGTCCATCGATCCGGCGAAGTACCAGCCCGACGCCCCGTTCTTCGAGGGTGGCATCGGGGACATCCATGCCGAGGCGCGGAATGGCACAATCGAGTTTGTCGGCACCACGAGCCAGCAGTGGTGGTCGGGCGCCACGCTCCGCGTCGTTCCCACCTTCAGTGCCACCGAATCGACGCCGGTGGTGGTGTCGATTGACCGCGTGGCCGAGGCGGGGCTGGGCACGGCGTCGCGCAGCGCGCTGTGGATTCTCGACGAGACGAAGACGAAGTACGTGCTGTTCGCCGACGTTCGCGCGGAGGGCGGCTGGCGGTACAACCGCAAGATCGGCGAGGACGGCGATGTGCCGACCGGCAGCGGCACCGACATCGCGGCCTTCAACGGCGGCACCTTCGACGACGGTGCCTTGCACCGCATGGCGATCGTGGCCAACGGCCAGACCGTGAAGCTGCTGTTGGATGGCGTGGAGGGTGCGGAGGTGAAATTCCCGTTCTCCAAGGTCGTCGTGCAATTCGGAGCGTATGCGCGCGCCAACAACGACACGGCGGCGACGACGTGGGACAATTTGAAGATCGAGACCATCCTGCCGGACAAGCTGCCCCCGATCTTCCAGGACGATTTTGCCTCCAACTCGATCGACCCGACGAAGTACGCGGCCTCGGCACCGTTCTTCGAGGGCGGAGTGGGTGACATCCACGCCGAGGCCCGGAACGGGGTCATCGAATTCGTCGGCACCACGACCCAGCAATGGTGGTCCGGTGCGACGCTGAAGTTGCTGCAGACCTTCCCGGCCTCCGAGCAGGAGACCATCACCTTCGCCATCGACCGCGTGGCCGAGGCGGGGGTGGGCACGGCGTCGCGCAGCGCGCTCTGGATCCTCGACGAGACGCGGACCAAGTACGTGCTCTTCGCCGACGTGCGCGCGGAGGGCGGCTGGCGGTTCAACCGAAAGATCGGCGAGGATGGTGATGTGCCGACCGGCAGCGGCACCGACATCGCGGCCTTCAACGGCGCCAGTTACGATGACGGCGGCCTGCATCGCATGGGTATGATCGCCGATGGTCGCACCGTGAAGCTGCTGCTCGATGGCGTGCAGGGTGCGGAAGTGAAGTTCCCGTTCTCGCCGGTGATCTTCGAGTTTGGTTCCTACGCGCGGGCCAACAACGACACCGCGGCGACCACCTGGGACAACCTGGTCATCGAGTCGACCGGTTCGGCAGCGTTCTCACCCGCCGCCACCACCGTGCGCGAGGGCCAGTTCGGCGGCGTCCTGACGGTGCGCATCCCGGCGGCGTTGAACGCCACGCGTGCCGTTCAACTGAACGTCGTCAGCAGCGACGCCACCGTGGCCGTGCCCGAGGGTGGCACGGGCGGGACCCTGACCGTCAATTTCCCGGCGGGCGGCGCCAACACCGCGACCTTCCGAGTGCGCGGCCTCAAAGTCGGTTCCGCGAGATTCGCGATTGAAGGCAGCGTGCCGGCCGCGAACCAACTGACCGTGGTGGTGACCAAGGGCGAGGCCACCCTCCTCGAGGAGACCTTCGCCGGCGGCACAATCGACGCCGC
>CAZYJB010000501.1:0-4111 GCA_964647675.1 uncultured Verrucomicrobiota bacterium
GAAGAATGCCGGACCGCAAGGCGGCCCGGGAATGCCGGAGTGGGGCATGCTGCCGATCCCCCGTAAGCTGCTGCGGGCTGGTGTGCGGGACATGCTGCGGATTTCGGATGCGCGCATGAGTGGGACGGCCTACGGCGCTTGCGTGTTGCATGTGGCGCCGGAGTCGGCGGTGGGTGGTCCGCTGGCCCTGGTGCAGGATGGGGACGAGATCGAGATCGATGTGTCGGCGCGGCGTTTGAATTGGCATGTTTCCGAGGAGGAGTCCGCGCGGAGGCGTTCGGGGTGGCGTCCGCCGAAGCCGCGTTATCTGAGGGGGTACGGACTGCTTTCTCACCAGGAAGTGACCCAGGCGGACGAAGGCTGCGATTTCCGATTTCTGAGTGGAACGGCTCCCACCCCCGAACCCGAGATTCACTGAAGCCATGAAACGAACACCGGTTGGACCCGCGGACCTGGCAGGCGTGATCGCGGTGCCTCCCTTGCCACGGCGCGCGGATGCCGAGTTCTCGATCGACCTGCCGGAGGCGGATCGGTTGGTGGCGCACATCCGCGGCGCGGGGATAACCCGATTCATGTTCGGGGGGAACGCCTTCTTTTACCACCTCCCACTCGACGACTATCGCGTGGCGTTGGAGTGGATGGCTGGGCTTCCCGACGACTGTTGGATCCTACCTTCGGCGGGCCCCGGGTACGGGCGTTTGATGGATCAAGCGGCGATTCTCCGAGGGCGCGGATTCCCTGCGGTCATGCTGTTACCCTGTTCGGATCCCCGCGATGCGGCGGGCATGGAGTTGGGGATCCGCCGGTTCGTAGAACGCGCGGAGACGCCGGTGGTGTTGTACTTGAAATCGGATGATTCCCTTGGCGCGGATCGTGCGGCCGGTCTCGCTGTTTTGGAGCGTCTGTGCGCTTACGGCTGTTGCGTGGGAATCAAGTACGCCGTGGTCAGGGCGGATCCCGCGGTTGACCCGTACTTGCGCGATGTGCTGTCGGGAGTGGATCCGGCGAGAGTCGCGAGCGGCATAGGCGAACGGCCGGCCGTGGTGCATCTGCGGGACTGGGGGTTGAAAGGTTTCACCACGGGAAGTGGCTGCGTTGCGCCGCAGTGGACCCAGGCGCTGTTCGAAGCGGCGTGCGCGGCGCGATGGGAGGAGGCGGAGCGGATCCGGCAGAAGTTTCTACCGCTGGAAGACTGCCGGGACGCCTGGAACCCGGCGAAGGTGCTGCATCACGCCGTGGAGCTCGCGGGCGTGGCGCGGACTGGGCCGCTGTTGCCGTTTCTATCGGCGCTTGGACAGGACAAACTGGACCGCATTCGCGCGGCGATCGACGCACTTCGTTCGTGAGCGGCGGTCAGACAGGCTCAGGGCTTTGAGGCGGGCTGGAGCCGGGCCCATTCGAGCCCCGGGCGATCGACCCGAAAGGAGACCAGCCGTCGCTTCCTCGCCTCGGTGACATAGACCGTGCGGCCGTCGGGGCCTCCGAAGCAGAGGTTCGTGGGGTGCTCTCCGAGCACGTCGATCTCCTTCAGGACCTCGCCCGAGGGCGATATTTTCGCCACCATCCCTTTGCCGTGGCGGGTGACGTAGAGGTTCCCATCGACGTCGCAGCGCATGCCGTCGAAGCCGAAGTCGTCGAACTTACGCAGCAGCCGCTTCTCGGTGAGGATTTTGTCTCGGGTAACGGTAAACGCCCAGATATACCGCTGGACGCTTTCGTTGACGTAGAGCCGGGTGCCATCGGGGCTCAACTCAATCCCGTTGGTCGTGCCCATGTCTTGGGCGAGCCGGTGGGTCGAGCCGTCGGGATCGATGCGCCATAGTTGGCCGGTGCCTTCCTTCCAATTGGGATCGCTGGCGTAGAGCGTGCCGTCCGCGGCGAGCGTGAGGTCGTTGGGCTGATTCATGCCGGGCGCATGGGCGTGCACCGAGATCTGTCGGGTCTCTGGATGGAGCCGCAGGACATTGTGACCCACGTAGTCGGCGACATAGAGCGTGCCGTCGCGGGCGATCCGGATGCCGTTGCCGGTGCTGGGTCCGGGGAGAGTGACGAACACCTCGCCGCGGCCATCAGGGGTGACCCGGCCGATGGTCTGCTGGCGTGCGAAATTGACGGCAAACACATTGCCGAGGCGGTCGACAGCAGGACCTTCGACGCCTGGTGTGAAGGATCCTTCCTCGGTGAAGGCGCGGGCTTCGAACAGGACCCCGCCGGAATCCTCGGCTGCGGCCAAGGCACGCCAAGCGGTCAAAAGCATGCTCAGGCAGGGAGCGAGACCGAGGCGATGGGGGGAGCTTCGAGAGAACATGCGCGTTTCTTAAGGGCCTGACGCGGCGTCCACAAGCCTCGGCCGGCGGGGGCACGCCGGGGTCGCGCAGTCGCGAAGTCGGGTGCAAGCTGGACCCATGAGGAGCCGTCGAACATGGCTGGCTGCCGCGGGCGTGGCGACAGCGGGCGCGGTCCTAGGAGGCAAACTCCGCGCCGCGCCGGGGGTCGATGCGGGGGAGTCCGTTCCCCTCACTGAAGCGCGCGCGCGCGAGTGGTGGGCGGCATGGGAGCGTTCCATCGCGGCCGAAGCGCGACGCCGGTATTGTGATACCGAGATGGGTGAGCAATTGGGCTGGTTACTGGGTCCGTTTCTCAACGGATTCGCGTCGGCCCACGAGTCCTCAGGGGACGAGCAATGGTTGGAACGGCTGGCCGATTGGGCGGGAGCCTGGCTGAGGCGGGGCGTGGAGGAGCCCGACGGGCACCGTGGTTGGCCGAAGCGTGGGTCGGGCGGTACGATCGAGCAGGGGTATTTCACCGACAGCCTGCTGGGAGAGGCGATGGCCTTCCGTCCTTTGCTGGCGACCGCGGTGAGGGTTCGTGCCGAGCCCGGGCTGGCGACGCGGTGGGGTGGGGAGGTCTCCCGATGGGTGGAGGCGGCGGTGCAGTGTGCCGCGAAGTGGGAAGACCGCGGGGCGTGGCGGGAGGTGAAGGAAGGTGGGGTGTGGGTGGTACTCGAGTTTGGGCTGGAGGAGGGCGTCGCACGATGGACCGACGGCTATGCCCAACGGACGCGCACCGGGTTCACCCATCCGGCGAACAAGCAGAACCACATAGCGCGCTGGTTGCTGGCGTTGCATCGGGCGACCGGGAAGGCGATTTACCGAGAGCGTGCGGAGGCCTGGTGGCGAGTCATGAAATCGCGCATCCGAAAGCTCGAAGGTGGTCGGCGCTGGGTATGGAACTACTGGGATCCGGCGGGGCCGTGGGACCGCGACGCCGCTGGAAAGCCAAGGCATTGGGTCGGGGTCCATCCGAACGGCGGCTACTACGGAATCGACGCGGAGGGCATGGTGGACGCCTTCGAACACCATTGCGTTTTCGACCGGCAGGACATGGACGCGTTGGTGCGCACCCAACTGGAATTCATGTGGAACGGGCGGGTGGCCGGGGCGGCGTTTTCGCGCCTCGACGGCGGCGTGCCGGATCCGAGATGGAAGGAATCCCCGGGTGTGTTGTGGGAGGCGCTGACGCCCTACAGCAAAACGCTGCGCGAAGTGTTTGAAGCGGGGCACTCGCCGCGCGGCTGGGGTGGTCTGGCGTCCACGCCGTGGTATCTCGCGATGCTGCGTCGGCATCGGTTGAAGCCGTTCGACGCCGCGGGCTGAAGCCCCGGGCCCCGGTGCACACGGGCACGGAAAAGGCGCCGCGCGGTGGCGCGGCGCCCGGAATGGTGTGCGAATCAGTGTAGAAAGGCGTGATCGAGGGATTCCCCGGTCAGAACGTCACGGTCTTTCCGGGGATGGCGATGGGGTAGAATCCATCCTTGTCGGGGTTGGTCGGGGTGGGCGCATCCCAGGCAAACGTCTTGGGCATGACATCGATCTGGGAGTTGTAGGCATCCTCCCAACTGACTTCCTTGCCGGAGTAGGTGGCCATGCGGCCCATGACGGAGAGCATGGAGCTGTAGGCGCCGAAGAATCCCTCATTGAACGGCTTGTCGTTGCGGATGGCGTCGAACAGATCGTCATGCTCCTGCTGGTAGGCATCGGTGGGTTTCTCGGAGCGGAAGCGCCAGGCGTTGGCGCCGGTGATCGTACCGCCGCCGACGTTGCAGGAGCCC
>CAZYJB010000502.1:0-4109 GCA_964647675.1 uncultured Verrucomicrobiota bacterium
TCCGTTGTGTGGGTGGGGCCCGATGGCTGTTCGAAGTGATCGACACCGGGTCGGGCATTCCGCCGGAGGAACAGCCGCACATTTTCAAGCCGTTCCACCAGGGGCGCGGCGCGCGGCATCACGGCGGCACCGGGCTCGGTCTGGCCATTGCCCAGCGGCAGGTGGAACTGCTGGGCGGCCGGCTCGAGCTCCAGTCGGAGCGCGGCATCGGTTCGCGGTTTCATTTCACCCTCGACCTCCCGCTGGTCGGGGAGGCATCGCCGGCCGGGGAGGCGTTGCCGGTGCGACTCGCGCCGGGAGAAGTGGTGGATGTCCTGGTGGTCGACGACCAATGGGAGAACAGCGACGTCCTGCGTCGCATGCTGGCGACCACCGGGTGCGCGGTGCGCACGGCGCCCGATGCCTCCGAAGCGCTGGCGCAGGTGAAGGTGCGTCGACCGGATATCCTCTTTCTCGACCTCCTATTGCCAGGAAGGTCGGGATTCGAAGTGGTCCGCGAACTGCGCGCGGCGGCGGAAACGCGGGATCTCCCCGTGGTGATGCTTTCGGCGTCGGCGCTTCCCGAGCATCGCACCGAGGCCGCGGCCCTGGGGTGCGCCGAGTTCCTTGGCAAGCCGGTCCAATTCGAAACCCTCTGCGCCTGCCTTCGCCGCCGGTTGGGTGCGCGCGTTGTCGACGCCGAGGCCGTGCCTTCAGAACCGACGCCGGTGCCGGCAATGGACGCGCTCCCGGTGGTGCGGATTCCGATGGAGCTGTACGAGCGGTTGCTGACCGCGGCGGAACTGCACAGCACGACGGCGCTGCGCGCGGCGATGCAGGACTTGCGCGCGACGGGGCCGGCGGCATTTCCGTTGGTGAATTGCCTGCGGGAACGTATGCGCAGCTACGACATGGTGGGTATCCGGCAGGCGCTCGAACGTTGCATCGTCCCCGAGCGAAGCGAAACCGGCGCGGTAATCCCCCATGGAACGGCCTCCCCTGAGCGAGTTTCGTGAGAAGATCCTGATCGTGGACGACGCCGCGGCGAACCTCGGCGTGCTCACCGCTGCGCTCGAACCCGAAGGGTACGAAGTGCTCGCCGCGTCCGATGGCGTCACCGCGCTGCGACTCGCCGCCCGCGCGCGGCCGGACCTCATCCTACTCGACATCCTCATGCCCGAGCTCGACGGACTCGAGACCTGCCGCCGTCTGCAGCTCGACGAGGCCACGCGCGAGATCCCGGTGGTCTTCATCACCGCGCGAAACGAGATGGCCAGCGTGGTGTCCGGATTCCGGGCTGGCGGGGTCGACTACATCGTCAAGCCGTTCCAGGCCGAGGAGGTGCTCAGCCGGGTGGCCAATCATCTGCGCACCCGGCGTCTCACGCATGAACTGCGCGAAAAGAACCGCGCACTCGAGGCGCGCACCGCCGAGTTGCTCGCCGAGATGGAGCGCCGGCGCAACGCGGAGACCGCCCTCCGTGATGCTGACGACCGGATCGCCGCCCTGTCGGATCTGGAGGCGCACCGGTGGAATCCCGCCGGTCTGCTCGGCCACAGCGCTGCCATGCGCCGCGTGCAGGAGGCGGTCCGGCGCCTCAACCAATTTGGCAACACCAGCGTGCTGGTCACTGGCGAGAGCGGCACTGGCAAGGAACTCATCGCGCGCGCCGTGCACTTCGGCGGCCCGCGCGCCCGGGCTCCCTTCGTGCCGGTCAATTGCGTGGCGGTTCCCGCCGATCTGGCGGAATCGCTCTTCTTCGGACATGTGAAGGGCGCGTTCACCGGCGCCGCGGCCGATCGCAAGGGTTACTTCGAGCTGGCCCACGGGGGCACACTCTTTCTGGACGAGATCGGCGACATGCCGGCGGCCCTTCAAGTGAAGTTGTTGCGCGTGCTCGAGGATGGCCTCGTCACTCCCGTCGGCGGCATCCAGGCCCGCCAAGTCGATGTCCGGATCATCGCCGCCACCAACGCGGAGCTCGAGGCGCGCATCGAGAGCGGCGCCTTCCGTCGCGATCTCTACTTCCGCCTCGCGCGCTTCCCGTTGTCCACGCCGCCGCTGCGCGAACGGCTGGAGGATGTCCCGGATCTTGCGCGCCACTTTCTGCAGCGGTTCGCGACCGAGATGAATCTCAAGCCCACCTCGCTCAGTGATGAGGCAGCCGCCGTCCTGGCCGCCTACCATTTCCCCGGGAACGTTCGCGAGCTGCGCAACATCATCGAGCGCGCACTGATCGAGAGCGGCGGATCGACGATCCTGCCGACGCATCTGCATCTCCTGCGGCGTGGTACGACGGCTACGCCCCTGGAGCCCGTCCGTGCGCCTTCCGCCTCTATCCCTGAATTGCCGCTCAACCTCGCGGAGGCCGAGGACGTGCTGATCCAGCGCGCCCTTCAGGAGGCGAACGGCAACATCGCCGACGCCGCGCGACGCCTGGGCGTCCATCGCACGCGCATCTACCGCAAGCTCGCCCGGGACGATGGGGGCGCGGGGTAGGAAAGGTGGGGCGCCACGTCGCTGTGGCGCCGCGGGGTGTGGTGAAAGGCTTGGGTGACCATGTCGTGCGGCTCGGCCGGGACGCCTCGCCCCACCTGCCGTGTGAGGCGCAGGGAAGGTGGGGCGCCGGTGTCGCAACCGTACCCAATGCGACACCCGAAACGCAGCGCCGCCGCCCAGGGGCGCGCAGGTGACGTGGTTTCCGCAGGATTCGGTGCGGAATCCCCGCCGCGCGGCCTGGCACGTCATCCGCTAGGGGAAGACGCGGCGCGGGTCCTGGTGAGGCGCCTTGCCAGGCCGGCTGCGCCGCGGCCCACCTCCCGAATCATCCTGCATGAACCCTTCCTCCACTCTGTTCCGAATCCTTCCTCCCCTCGATCCGTGGTGCATCGCCTCGATTGTCGCGCTGGCCTTGCCCCTCGGCGTGTCGGCGGCTGACGAGGCGCCCGCCTCGCGCGTGCACGCCCTGCTGAATTTTGAGTTCTCGGACAAGTACCTCACTCCGCGTGGCATGACCGTCCAGAACCAGGGGCTGGTGTTCCAGCAGCTCACCCTTGGGTTCTTCAACGTGCATCATTCGGATTCCTTCCTGCGCGACGTGACTCTGGTCGCCGGGGTGTGGAACTGCTTCGGCACGGACGGCATTTCGAGCAGCGACAGCAACGGAGCCTCCACCACGGGCTGGTACGAGATCGACCCGATCGGCGGCGTGTCCATCGGCCTCGGGAAGCACGTCACGCTCGATGTCACCTACACCGCCTTCGAGATGCGCATCCTCGACATCCCGTTCTCGCAGCATCTCGAGACCAAGCTGGGCTTCGACGACACCTCGATTCTAGGGGCCTTCGCGCTGCATCCGTCCGTGAGCTACTGGCGCGAGCTCGTGGGCAAGGCCACCGCGGCGCAGGTGCCGTTCTTCGCGCTGGCTACTCCCAAGCCCGGGCCCGGGTCGCTGCCGGGTCCGAGCGGCTATTTCGAAGCCGGCGTGGCGCCGTCGTGGACCGCCGAGAAGCTCGGATTGAAGCTCGAGGCGCCGTGCCGCGTGTTGCTGCCGCACTCGGAGTTCTACGGCGAGTACTACGACGACTCGTCCACGGTGGGGCTCTACGAGGTCGGCGTGAAGGGCACGCTCCCGCTCAAGTTCATGCCGAAGGGCTACGGCAACTGGAGCTTCCACGCCGGCTTCAAGTACATGGGCCTCGTCGACGAGAACCTGAAGCGCATGCAGCAGTTCAACGCCACCAGCAGCGCGGAGAACCATTCCACCCTCCTGTTCTGCGGTCTCAGCGCCTTCTTCTGAGTACCTGCCGGCGTGCCCGTCCCCAGCACCCCATGAACGCCCCCCGGATCCTGCCGATCGGCGCCGAGCCGTATCCGTTCGACCTCGAGCCCGCGTCGTGCGCGCTGCTGATCATCGACATGCAGCGCGACTTCCTCGAGCCCGGCGGCTTCGGCGCGGCGCTGGGCAACGATGTTTCGCAGTTGCGACGCACCATCGAGCCCAACCGACGCCTGCTCGCCGCCTGGCGTCGGAAGGGTCTTCAGGTGCTGCACACCCGCGAAGGTCATCGCGCCGACCTCTCGGACCTGCCCGCCGCCAAGCTGGTGCGCGGCCGCGGCGCGACGCGCAT
>CAZYJB010000503.1:0-4096 GCA_964647675.1 uncultured Verrucomicrobiota bacterium
CTTCCATCGCGCTCTTCGCGCCTTCGCGTGCCAATGCCTTTCCGGCCATGGAATGGTTCCGGCTCAGGGCCCCTTTTCCGGCACCTCGATGCGATCGCCGTCGAGCAGCCAGAACACCAAGCCCTTCGATTCGTTGGTGCTCACATCGAGGACCCATTCCTTCGACTGGGAGGGGCGGGTGACTTTCACGCGGGTGAGATCGGAGGAACTGCGCAGTCGGCCACTTTGGTTGAGGACGGTGCGGAGCAGGACGGAATTGATCACCGGTTCCGGCGGTTGAACAACGGGTGAACCGTCTGGACTTACGCCAACGACGCCGACTGCGCTTATGCTAGCGCCGCCATTCGGGTTGCGGTCTGCAATCCTGGCGGGAAACAAGTCCAAGGAGAACGCCTCGTTTTTGACCACCAAGCTGACCCTCCTTGCGGTGCACTCCTGAAGCCTGCCCGCCACCTCGCTCCCCAAGCCGGTCCACTGGGAGGACAGGAGCCGATCCGACGCCGGCAGTTCCACAATGTCCCCCCACACCAGCGGCAAGTTCCAGGAGCAGTCCGCGGACTGCGTCCAGTTCGTGGACACCGCAACCACGGACTCGGACTGAGTCTGGGGATCCCAGCGATGAATCCGGATCGCCCCGAGATCCGGCCACGCCCACTGCAGACCCGGTTGCGCAATGGTCATGGCGAGTGCGTCGGCCAGGCGCGGCGGCGGATTGTCACCCATGCGACGCATGATCGGACTGGTCATCTCACCACGCCGCATGGTGACCGCACGCACCCGCGCCACATCGGTCCGCGCGCCGGCGGCGAGGAGCAGCGATTCGACAGCTCTCAACCCTTGCACACGATTCCCATTAAAACGGGAGGTCGGTTTGGTTGGATCCGGGTTGAGGACCGCCTGAACCCGCGATAGCGGAGTCGAATCGGCCAGATCGAGTCGGTTGGGATCCGCGCCAGCCTTGAGCAACGCTGCAACGTGATTCGTCAGACCTTTTTCAGCGGCCACATGCAGCGCTGTGGTCCCCGCCCGATCGGCCCCGTTCACATCTGCACCGGATTGGATCAACTGGGTTAGGGGAAGTAGCCAGGCATTGCCCGCCGCCACCAAAAAAGCGTTTGCCGAAGGCTCCGCTCCGGTCCGAATCCGCGCCCCCGCCTTCATCAGTGCCGGCACGAAGTCTTCCTCACCTGACTTGGTTGCCGCGATGACCAGCGCCTCATCCAGCAACGCTTGAAGTTCGCGATAGCCAGCGGAGGCATGCACCAGTTCGGCAACCCAGTCGGCGTGGCTTTTGCCGGACAATCGTCCTACGAGCAGGGCAAGCGGATGGAACGCCCGATCGTCCGTCAAGGCCTTCGCCCCCAGCGCCACCAGCATCCGGGAAGACTCTCGTTGCTCATAGGCCACGGCCAATCCGAGGAGGTCTGCCACGGATGCGACGCCGTCATTGAGTTTCAACTGCTGCGGAGGCCATCGAACACTCACATCCGCCCCCGCTCTCACCAGCCGGGCGATGAGATTTGTGTGCCCGGCCTTCACCGCTGCTTCCAGAGATACCGATTTACTCTCTTTCCCCGGCAACGCGCCTTTCGCGAGCAAAGTTTCCACCACTGCCTCGAATCCCTTCCCGACCGCGAGCGAAAGCGGAGTTGCTCCGTACTTGCTGAGCTGATTCGGGTCTGCTCCGGCCTCGATCAGTGCTTCCACCACGGTCCGATGGCCATTCTTCGCCGCCGTGTGCAGCGCCGTTTCGCCGGTCGCCATGCGATGAATGTCCACCCCCCAACTTATCAGTGCCTTCACCACCTCCAGTTGCCCGGCAGCGACGGCACGGCTCAGGGGAGTTGTGCCATCGGTCCCAACCGCCTGGATCAGATCCGGACTGCGATCGAACAGACTGCGCAATCGTTTGATCTCGGCGGCCTCCGCGTTGGCCGACAGATCCAACTCCACAATATCCGGCAACCGGGGTCTGTTCCCAGGGGCTGTGACAGCGGGTTCGCCGAGCGTCTCCAGATTCCCCCGGCTCAGCCGCACCAGCGTCTCCTCCGTTGGATAATCCCTCAGCAAACGCTGGTACTGCGCGACCGCGTCGTTGGTGCGCCCCAGTTTCCGGTAGCACTCGCCGAGGCGGAAGACGGCCGTCGCGGCGATGCGGCGCTGGGCCTCCACCCGGGCCAGGACTTCTTCATAGCCGCGGATCGCGGCGGGCAGATCGCGGCGCGCTTCCTCGGCCACGAGCGCGGCGTTGAAAGCCTCTTCGAAGGGATCGGCCGCCCGCACCCCGGCGAGGGGCGCGAGGAGAAGCAGCAGACCGAGGAACCATCCGACACGGGAAAGCGTTTTCACGCGGCCTTCTTATCGCGCGCGCCGTGGCCGTTTGTCATGGATTTGTCAGATCCCTTGAACGGTGGACCACGGATGTCCACCCCCCGGTGGCACGCTGCGCCCATGACAACGAACGATGTTTCCGCCGCCGACACCCAGCTGGAGCTCACTTTCAACGCGCCGACGGCCCCGGCTCCGGCGCCCGCGACCGGCTCGGGGCGTCCGCGGCCCGGCGTACCGCCGCGCTCGCGCCGGAACATTGCGGCGCGCTGGTGGTTTGCGCGCATGCGCGACGTGGTGCGCGACGCGCGTATCTGGACCGCCGAGGCTCAGGCCGCGATGGTGGCCGCGCAGGTCGACCTGCCGCTCGCCTTCCCGACCACGCGCCTGAAGCGCACCAGCCTCGCGCTGGCCACGCAGACCACCGCGTTCCCGGGGCAGATCGCGGCGTTCCCCAGCCGTCCCGCCGCCGCGGCGTGAAGCTGGCCATGGGGAATGCGGTGGCTGGCCACCACTTTCCCCGCGCCCGAGCGGCGACCAATCACCGCCGTGCAGGCGACGCTCGACTGCCTCCGGCAACGCCGTTCGCCAACGCCATTCAGCGCAGCCTGACGGCCGCGGCTACGACTCCACGCGCCAAGGCCGGTCGGCGCGGGTTGCACACCCGCGACTACGGCGTCGTCGTCGTCGCCGTGCAGGCGGCGCTTGACGGCCTCCGGCTCGTCCATTCGCCAACGCAAGCCGGCGTGAGCTGGTGCTCGCGGCTACGTTCGGTAGCTACGAGGCCGGGAACCGCACCACGAACTGAGAACCCACGCCCACGTCGCTGCGCGCTTCAATCGTGCCACCCTGCCCTGCCACCAACGCCTGGCAGATGGCGAGTCCGAGGCCGCTATGCCCATCGGCTCGCGACCGCACTTTGTCCGCGCGATAGAACCGCTCGAAGATGCGCGGCAGATCCTCCGCTGGAATCCCCTGCCCGGTATCGTGCACTTCGATCAAGGCGTTTGCTCCTTCGGTGCGCGTGATCACGCGGATCGCGCCCTGCTCGCGGTTGTAGGCGATCGCGTTGGTCAGAAGATTGGTCACGACCTGCGCCACGCGCTGCGCGTCGCCCCGCATCGACGCCGCGTCCAATTCGAGCGTCACCTCCAGACCGCGTGCTTCGGCCAGAGGGCGCACCCTTTCCACACACGCGCGCACACGCGCTGCCAGGTCCACCGGTTCGCGCTCGAATGACTCCTGTCCGGCATCCAGTCGTGCGAGTTCGAGCAGCGAATGCGTCAGGCGCCGCATCTCCTGGGCCGCCTCGAGACAGGTTCCGATGGCCTCGCGGTACTCCGTAGCGCTGCGGTCGCGCAGCAGCGTGGCCTGCGCCTCGGAGATGATCACCGCGATGGGCGTGCGCAGTTCGTGCGAGGCGTCCGCCAGAAACTGCCGCTGTTGCGCGAAGGACGATTCGAGTCTCGCGAACGTCGTGTTCAGCACCTGCGCCAGCCGACCCAATTCGCTGTCGGTCTCGGCCACGCTGATGCGTTCCGAGAGATTCCCGGCCGAGATGCGGGTGGCGGTCGTGCTGATATCCTCCACGGGCCGAATCGCGCGCGAGGCGAGCAGCCATCCGCCGCCCAATCCGAGCGCGAGCACCAGCGCTCCGGCGCCGGCCAGCCACCAACCGAAGCGACGGATCGCCACGAGGTCCGGCTCGATGCTGCGCCCGACCAGCAGGCAATCACCGATGGCGGCATGCCGATAGGCCTCGCGCAAC
>CAZYJB010000504.1:0-4087 GCA_964647675.1 uncultured Verrucomicrobiota bacterium
CGGTTTCCTGCTCGACTGCGCCACGACGGCCGAACTCCGGCAACTGCTCGATGCCCACACCCTCCGCGTCGACCAGATCCGCACCGGGCTCTCCCAGGCCTGAGAGCCCTCCGCTTCGGAATCCCGTTCCCTCCCCGGTGGGTCGCGAGCTCTGTCTCGCGACGTTCCTTCCGCTCTTGTAGCCGCGGCCGTCAGGCTGCGCTCGAATGTTTCCACGACAGCCTACGCAAAGGCCGGCACCAGCGCGGGCTGTACGCCCGCGTCTACGAGAGAACGCACTCGCCGGTCGGAGCCGGCGAGCCACCAGGCCTGCTTCGCGGGATCCCGTGATGCAGGGTCCGTCCCGGATCCACCCGCTTCCCGCGGAGGCGTGACACACCTTCACTCACTCAGGACCCGACCCCGCCGTCGGAAAACCTGCCGGAAACAGTCTCCCGGAACGGCGGCATCACTTATACCATGTAAGATCGACGAATCACTTGCCCCGCATGACTCAGTCTCCTTTCACTATGGGAGAAAGGCCGCCAGGGAGGCCTTGTCACACATCGAAAGGAAATAGCCATGCAAGTCACTCACTCATTGCCGGGACTCATCACCGCTCTCATCACCTGCGGCGCGCCGTTCGCGGCTCCGGGTCAGGTGGTGTGGATCAACGAATTCCACTATGACAACACGGGCTCCGACCTGAATGAGTTCGTCGAGGTCGCCGTGCCGGCCGGATGGACGGACCTCGGCGGCACCCGCCTGACGCTCTACAACGGCGGCGA
Organism: uncultured Verrucomicrobiota bacterium; assembly: GCA_964647675.1. GTDB lineage: Bacteria > Verrucomicrobiota > Verrucomicrobiia > Limisphaerales > CAIMTB01 > CAIMTB01. The sequence continues at coordinate 768 of CAZYJB010000504.1, forward strand.
CGGCAAGCCCTATGGCACGCCTCACCTCCTCGCCTCCTTCACCCAGGGCGAGACCTCCGGGGGGCTCACCTTCTTCTCCAAGCTCATCCCCGGCCTCCATAACGGGGCCCCCGATGGTCTCGCGCTCGACGTCCAGGGCACGGTCCAGCACTTCGTCAGCTACGAGGGTGTCTTCACCGCCCAGACCGGACCCGCCGCCGGACTGCTCTCCATGGAGTTGCCCGCCGGGGTCACCGAGTCGGACGCCAACGCGGCGGGCGGTTCGCTCGCCCTCTATGGTTCAGGCGCCACGCTCGCTGATTTCACTTGGAAATCCTACGCCGTCGCCACGCCCGGCTACCGCAACCCAGAACAGGTGGCCGTGCCCGAACCCCACGAGTACGCGCTGGCCGTGGGCGCCGGCCTCAGCGTCGTCGCCGTGGTGCGGCGGCGCGCCCGCCAACGCGCCCACGCCGCGTGCGGAGCCCCCGCCGCCATCGCCGCCATCTGAACTTCCCACCTGCCCCTCAACCTCCCCGCCCCTCCCAAACCCATGAAACCATCCCACCTCCCCATCCGCCCTGCCCACCTCCTCGCCCTCGTCATCCTGCTGGCGGTCTCGCAGCGCACCCAGGCCGAGCTCTCACCCTGGATCAACGAGTTCCATTACGACAACACCGGCACCGACAACAACGAGTTCGTCGAGGTGGCGGTCCCCAACTCATTGACCGATCTCGCCTCGATCCGACTCACTCTCTACAACGGGGGAGACGGACGTCCCTATGGTTCGAGTCATTTGCTTACCTCATTCACCGCGGGTGAGTCGGTCGGTGATTTCACCCTCTACTCGAAGGCGCTCTCGGGCCTGCAAAACGGGGCGCCGGATGGATTCGCCCTCGACCTCGGAGGCTCGGTGGTTCACTTCGTCAGCTATGAAGGCGGATTTGCGGCGAGCACCGGACCTGCGGCCGGCCTGTTCTCCACCGACGTCGGGCGCAGCGAGGGCGAGAGCACGCCGGCGGGCGGCAGCCTCGGCCTGATCGGTTTCGGGGCGGGACCGTCCGACTTCCTCTGGGACAGCCTGCCGGGGGCCACCCCGGGCGCCGCCAATCTCGGCCAGTTCATCGTCCCCGAACCGCGCGCCTCGGTCCTGTTCGCCGTGTTTGGCACGGTCGGCTGGTTGGTGAGCCGGCGACGCGGGTGAATCCGGTCTTCCGGCCAGCGCGGGCAATGCCCAAGCTCATGGGCATGCCGCCCTGCGACTCCGTAGCGGCCGCCGTGCAGGCGGCGCCCGCTCGCTCCCGCGCCTCGCTTCGCCAACGCCGTTCCATCGCGAGCTCACGCTCGCGGCCACCCCGCCAGCGAAGCCGTCGCCGTACCGGTGATGCTCGCCCGCTGCCGCAACCCCATTCGCCAACGCCATTCGAGCGCGGGTTCCACGCCCGCGGCTACGTTGCCCACGTCGCCGCCGCCATGCAGGCGGCGCTCGCCTGGGTCGCGGTCGTCTTCTCGATGTTGCCCATGCCCCCGGCACACGCAGCGGAGCCGGGTCCTGCGCTTCGCCTCGCGGTGTTCGACGTCGACGCCACGCCGCCCATCGGGTCGGACATGGCCTACGATCCCGTGACCAACTCGTGGGACCTCGGGCTCCGCGCGCGCGGGGTGGTCATCCTGGGCTCAGGCAAGCCGGTCGTGCTCGCTGCCCTCGACTGGATCGGCATCGGGAACGAGGGCTTTGACGAATTCCGTGCGGTGCTCGCGCGCGCCGCAGGCACCGATCCGCAACGGGTCGCGGTACATTGCCTGCACCAACACGATGCGCCCGACTGCGACTTCGGCGCCGAGCGCGTGCTCAAAGAGGCTGGCGTCGCCCCCCTCAGCTACGAGGGCACCTTTGCGCGCGAGACCCTGCGCCGCCTCGAGACGTCCATCCGCCAGGCCGTGCCGCGGGCCCAGCCGCTCACCCATGTCGGGCTCGGATCCGCGGAAGTCCGGGAAGTCGCCTCCAACCGCCGCATCCTGGGTCCGGACGGCAAGGTGCGTGCCGTTCGCTACACGACCTGCCCCGACCCGGCGTTGCGGGCGGAGCCCGAGGGCACGATCGATCCGAGGGTCTCGCTCGTCAGCTTGTGGAACGGAGACCAGCCGCTTGCCGTGCTCTCCTACTACGCGACCCATCCGCAGAGCTACTATCGCACCGGGATTCCGAATCCGGACTTTCCTGGGATCGCCCGGTTTCTGCGGCAGCTCGCCGTTCCCGCCGCGTTGCACATTCATTTCAACGGGGCGGGCGGCAACCTCGGCGCGGGCAAATACAATGACGGCGCACGCGAGAACCGCGGGCGCCTCGCGGAACGCCTTGCCGACGGCATGCGCCGCGCCTGGGAGGCCACGCGGCGCGAGCCGCTTTCGCCGGATTCGGTCGGGTGGACGGTGGATGCGGTGCGCTTGCCGGTAAGCACCAACCTCGTGGAGACCGAACTGCGCGCGCGGCTGAAGGCACGCGACGGCGCGTTCTTCCTGAGTGGCGGCGCGGCGAAACTGTCATTCCTGCTGCGGCAACAGGCGGGTCACCTCACCGAGATCAGTTGCCTGCGCCTGGGCAGCGCGCGCGTGTTGCACCTGCCGGGCGAGCTGTTCGTCGAGTATCAACTCGCGGCCAAGGCCATGCGCCCCGACCTGTTCGTCGCGATGGCGGCGTACGGCGACTACGGACCCGGCTACATCGGCACGCGCGTGGCCTATTCGGAGGGCGGCTACGAGACCAGTCCGGCGTCATCCCACGTTTCCGCGGATGTCGAGGAGGTGCTGATGGGTGGCATGCGCCGCCTGCTCACGGCGCCCTGAGCGCACACCGAATCGCGAGTCGGTGCTCGCGATCCACCACCCTGAGGGATGGATCGCCACGTCCCTGTGGCGCCGCAGGTGGGGTGAAAGGAGGGTGATGACCACGAGGAGGCGGCTCGGCAGGGCCTCGCCCTGCCCGCGAGATCCGCGCCCCCTCACAAACCGCCGAAGCGCCGGTGCCGGCGCGTGTACTCCTCGAGCGCCGCGCAGAACTGCGCCTTGCGGAACTCTGGCCATAGCGTGTCGGTCACCACGAATTCGGCGTAGGAGATCTGCCAGAGCAGAAAGTTGCTCACACGCAGCTCGCCGCTGGTGCGGATGAGGAGGTCCGGATCCGGCCAATGGCGCGTGTAGAGGTGCTCGGCCACGGTGCGTTCGTTGATCTCGGCCGCGTCGAGCAGCCCCTCCTTGACCTTGGCGGAAATCTCGCGCACGGCGTCCACGATCTCGGTGCGCCCGCCGTAGCTGAGCGAGAGGATGAGCGTGAGCCCGGT
>CAZYJB010000505.1:0-365 GCA_964647675.1 uncultured Verrucomicrobiota bacterium
CCGTTCATGGCCGCATTGGTCATAACGTTCGAGGTGGCCGCCGAGCGCCGCCGTGTGGCACACCTCGATTGCGGTCATGACGCGCCGCTGGTCGGTGATCGACTGGCGACCGCCGCAGGATTGCCGCTGGATGCCGAGGGTGACGGGCTCCCGGGCGGCACCCGCGTCGTCGAGTTCGAAACCTTCGGCACGACGGCGCTTCCGAACACCGGGGTGGTCGGTCACGTCTACGCGTCTGAGAAGAATGCCGATGGATCCAATCGTCCGCTCGTCGGCGTGACGGTCACGGTCGACGGTGCGGAAGAGCGACTGCGCGCCCTCACGGATGCGACCGGAGCCTTGAGCCTCAACCCGGCGCCGGCAGG
>CAZYJB010000505.1:375-1139 GCA_964647675.1 uncultured Verrucomicrobiota bacterium
TCGTTCACGTCGATGGCCGCACCGCCATCGGTTCGCAATGGCCGGGCGGTGCGTATTACCCGTCGGTGGGCAAGGCCTGGGAAGCGATCCCCGGGCGCGCCACGAATCTCGCGGGCGGCAACGGCGAAATCTTCCTGCCGCTGATCCAGGCCGACTCGCTCACTGCGGTCAGTGCCACCACGTCCACACGCATCGGCTTCGCGCCCTCCGTTCTCGTCACGCAGCCGGCGCTGGCGGGTGTGCAGATCGATGTGCCGGCCAACTCGCTCTTCGGCGACAACGGCGCGCGCGGCGGCAAGGTCGGCATCGCCCCGGTGGCGGCCGACCGATTGCCCGAGCCCCTGCCGCCAGGACTCAACCTGCCGCTGGTCATCACCATCCAGACCGATGGGGGCGCCAACTTCGACCGTCCCGTGCCGGTGCGTTTCCCCAACCTTCCCGATCCCGTCACCGGCGTGAAGCTCGCACCGGGTGCGAAGACGGCGCTGTGGAGCTTCAACCACGACACCGGCCGCTGGGAAATCCAGGGCAGCATGACGATCTCCGCCGACGGCCAGTTCGCCGAGAGCGACGCCGGCATCGGCGTGCGCCAGCCCGGCTGGCACGGCGTGGCGCCGGGATCAAGTGGTGGCGGGCCGCGACGTCGACGGCCCGATCCGGGTGGGCCACCACCGCCGCCGCCACCGCCGCCCGAGCCGTGCTTCGACCCCTGCGGTGTTCTCTCGAAGAACTTCACCGCCTGCTGGGACGGTTACTACGAGCGA
>CAZYJB010000505.1:1149-4085 GCA_964647675.1 uncultured Verrucomicrobiota bacterium
CCCACCGAGCCGGATTAACTCCGGTCGTGGGAGAAGGACCTGGACTTAAAATTCGCCTAGAGCGACGACAAACTGAAGGATCTCATGGAATGTCGCGGTGACGACACCCCGCCCTGCAGCGAAGCCACCTTGTTCGCGCCTGAGTCGTCGGCGTCGCCGAAGTCCTCGCGGCGCACGATGGCCGCGCCCGCGCGCAGTCAGGAGGACGTCCTCGACGATGCCACCGCTCTTTCGGAGCTCGAACAGAGCTACGAAGTCGATGGCCTGCCTTGGCCCGGGGCCGGGGACTACTATCTCGTGGCGCCGTTCGCGGGCGGTGCTTCGCAACGCGGTCGCCTCAACGATCGCGCGCTCTTCGAAAGCCTGATCCTTCTGCCGAATCAGTACTATCTCGTGTCGTATCTCGACCCCGCGAGCAGTGAGGTCGGACTCTCGGTTTTCCGCTCCGCCAACAATGGCGACCTCACGCCCATCCCTGGCGCGCTCCTCCAGCCAAGCCTGGAAGGCGTCTTCACCGATACCGATGGCGACGGTCTCGTGGATGCCGCCGAGAATATCGTGGGCAGCGATCCCGCCGATCCGGACAGCGATGGCGACGGCGCGAATGATGGCAGCGAAGTGCGCGGAGGCAGCAATCCGCTCGACGGTGTGGTGGTGCAGCCGGGCGTGATCGCCGTGGCGCCCACAGGCTCGGATGCCATGCGAGTCGCGGTCGAGAACGGCATCGCAGCGGTCCTCGAAGCGGGTCGCAGAGTCTCCTTCTTCGACGTGAGCGACCCGCGCCGGCCGGTGTTGGTGGGGCGCGTCACGTTGCAGGGGAATCCCTATTCCCTGGCCTTCCAGTGGCCCTTGGTGGCCGTGACCCAGATCGACAACCAGGTCACCGGCTTCCGCGGTGTGACGCTCATTGATGTCAGCAACCCGGTGTCCCCGGTGATTCGCTGGAGCAGGAACTTCGACGAAAGACCCTTCTATGGACTCGCCCTTGGTTACGGGCGCGTCTACGCCGCCACCGAATTGGGCAGCTTGGCGGTCTTCTCGCAGGCCGATGGCAGCATGCTAGGCACGCTGCCTCTGGGTGCCTACGACCTTCAAATCGTGGGAGATCGCCTGTATTCCGTGGGTCAGTCCGGTTTCCTCACCGTGAAAGTCACCGTTGCCAGGGTCTCGCCGGGGGAAGCGCTGCCGGTGGTGTTGGGGGAGGTCCAGGTTCCGGGTGGCCCGGCGTCGCACACGGAGCTCAACCGGCTGTTCGCCGAGGCTGGATCAGTCTACGTGGGCACGGCGGTGGGGTATCGCGTCGTCGATGTGCGGAATCCCGAGGCTCCCGTCCTTGTGCCCGGGAACCCGAATGTCCCGGGGCGCATTCACGACCTCGCCAAAGATAGCAGTCCGTTGCTGCTGGCCACCGCGAGTTTCAACGGGCCGCCCACGCTTCAGATCTCGTTCTACGACACGACCAATCCGTCGGTGAATACCAACGTGACCCTGATCCTGCAGACGCCCGGCGATCCGACGGGCGTACGTCTCTACCGGGGGCACGCTTTCATCGCCGATCGCGCGGGTGGTCTGGCCGTGCTCGACTACCGGTTGCCCGATCGCGGCACGAATCCGCCCACGGTGGAGGTGGTGACCTACCCAACCCAGGCCAGCCCGGTGTTGCACGAAGGCGGCACGCGCCTGCATGTCTCGGCGCGTGCGCAGGACGACGTCGTGGTGCGCGACGTGGAGTTCCACGTCGACGATCAGCGTTACGTGACGGTGGGGAGTCATCCCTTCGAGGCCGATCTGCCGACGCCCATCTGGCGACGGACGCGGCAGCAGATCGTGGTGCGCGCACGCGCGACCGACACCGCCGGCAATGCGACGTGGAGTGCGCCGGTCACCGTCAAACTCATCCCCGACGAGACTGCGCCCCACGTGATATCGGCCGAACCTCCGGAGGGGTTCGTGATGAAGGAAGGAAACCCATTCACGCTGTCGGTGACGTTCAGCGAGCCGATGAACCGCGCGACCCTGGTCGCCACGAACTTCGCCGTTCTCGCTGCGGGAACGGATGGTCTACCCGGCAACGCGGATGACACGCCGGTCATGGGGAGCGTTCTGACGGTGGCCGCGGACGACACGTCCGTCGCGCTGCGACTCCCCAGCGGACTCGCGACCGGACGCCATCGCGTCGTCGTTCGAAGCGCGGTGCGCGATTCCAACGACCTCGCGATGGGCGCGGATTTTACCTGGAACTTCGAGGTGCGCGCGCCAATTCGCTGGAACGTCGCCGCGGCCGGGCGGTGGTCAGGCGCCGCGAACTGGGATCCGGCGCGACTCCCCGGCACCAACGACTTCGTCCTCGTGGATCGTCCCGAGGGCGACTTTCTTGTGACCATGGACGTCGACAATGCCTCGACGCCGTTCGAGGTGAGCATCCAGGGGTTGGTGGCGCATGAGCCCTTCCGGTTCGAAGGTTCTCCCGGCCAGCCGCAGTTTTTTGCCGTGGCTCAGGGCGCCGAGTTTTCCAAGCCGGTGACCTTTGCCAGTTCGGCGCACTTGAACGGCGGGCCCTGGCAGTTCGCCGGCGGCATCGCCATCCTTCCGCAGCGCATCGTCGAGATCGGCAACCAGGCCGACCGCTTCGGCGCACCGGGAGTCATTGCGCTGGGAGCGCCTGGCGTGGTCAGCCTCATCGACGAGGGGCTGCTGCGTCCGGCGTCCGGAGCACAGCTCCACCATGTCGAGGGCAGCGTGCTCGAACTTCGATCCGCCACGGAGCGTAACGGCTACTCGTTCATCGACGCGGCGAACCAGTTCACCGGGCCCATTACTTCCTTCCTCAACGAAGGCCTGATCGCGAAGACCGGAACGGGATCGTTCACCATCGGCGTCCCCACGTTCCGGAATCTCGGCACGCTCGACGTGCAGGCTGGCAAGCTGGTGATCGT
>CAZYJB010000506.1:0-4081 GCA_964647675.1 uncultured Verrucomicrobiota bacterium
TCTCGATGTTCCCCGCCCCCACCGCAGGCACGCCATTCGTGACCGCCACGTCCAGATTCAGCGCAAACGTTTGCGTCGCCGCGCGCCAGACTTCGAACGAGTATTCTCCTGTCCCGTCCTCGACTCCGTACACCACCAGCGTGTGCGGTCCCGCGTTGGTCAGCGTGAACAGGCCCGCGTCCCCGGCATCGCACGGACCATCCGCACCAAAGCGGTTGTCGAAGATCAGTGCTCCCTCCGGCCCGGTCAGGAACCAACGCAGCGGCGTGGTGCAGTTGTTCCCCGTGAGTTCGTCGAAGAACACGCGCTGTCCCGCCGTCGCGGTGAACGTATACACGTCCCACGTGCCGGGCGTCTCGATGTTCCCCGCCCCCACCGCAGGCACGCCATTCGTGACCGCCACGTCCAGTGCGAGCGCGAAGGTCTGAGACCCGGCATCCCAGACTCGGAATCCGTACGCACCAATCATCCGCGCAGCGCTGTAGACGGTCAGCACATAGCTTCCCCCGCGCGCCAAGGTGAACGCGCCGGCATCGCCATGATCACAGGGGCCGTCGGCGCCGAATCGCTCGTCGAAGACCACGGCCCCGGTGGCATCGACACACCGCCAGTTCAACGGGGAGTTGCAGTTGTTGCCGGTGAGCTCATCGAAGAAGACCCGCTGCCCCGGGCTCGCCTCGAACGTGTACACGTCGCGCGCGCTCGGACTGTCGATGGTTCCCGAGCCGGCAAACGAACCGGCCGATGGGAGCGCGGCGTTGAAGACGACAAAGGGCCATTCGAAATCCGAGGCGGTCGCATTGCCACTGCCGTCTGCCACGCCGGCTCCGACGATGCCGCGGTACCGCCCTGCGGGAAGCGCACTTGGGAAGGTCAGCGTGGCGGTGTACAGATCGGACTGGTAGGCAACGGTACCCGCCGGAACAGTCGCGTCGTCCGAGGTCCCATGCACGCCATCCGGCCCTGCCTCGGCGAGTCGAAGCCGGCCCGCGACGAGCACCGAGGACTCCGCGACGGCCTCGCTGAAACGCACGGTCAGTTCCCGGACCGTTCCCGGCGCCAGCACCCGCGATGGCGACGGCGAGTGCGAGATGACCCGTGGCGGCCGCCGATCGCGCAGGATTTTCACCAGCACTTCTCCGGAGTCGGAGGCGTTGCCACCGGTGTCGATGGCCCGCACCCTCAGGCGGAAGCCCGAGCTCTCGGAGACGAACGGCGCGGGAATCAGGTCCTGCTCGAAAGGCGGGGTCCCATCCACCGCCACCCGAACGCCATCGAGGTGGAACTCGACTTCGCGGACCTGGACGTCGTCGGCAACCAGTGCCGTGATCACAGCCGGGACGCCCTCCTCGACCTCTGCCGGATCCAGCGAAAACGTCGCGCGCAAACCCACAGTCGGCGCCACGCCACGGGTGTCCGGTGCGACGAACTGGACGACACCAAGGCCGGCCGCGCCGTCCGCCACGAAGGCGAGCCCTCGATTCACCGACGCCGCGAAGGCGACTCCGGGCGTCGGCAGGATGGCGAGCCGGTTGGTGGTCGATCCGGTCGACGCCAGATCGAACACGTGCAGATCCTGGGTGCCATCGTCACGCGGGTTGGTACCCACCGCGGCGATGCCCAGGCTCGAACCGGTGCCGACGATCTGTTTGAACGAGACGACTCCGAGGTTCCCCGCCGGACCGGCCAGGCGAAGGCCAGCTGGATCGAGGAGGTCGATGCGATCGAATCCCGAAAGCCCGCTGACCAGGGCCTCCGTGCTGCCGGCGAAAAGGCGCTTCCGTCCGGTGAAGGGATCCGCGCCCTGTGGCGTGAGCGCAATGCTCCCGCGCGGCTCGATTCCGAAGCCCTCCAGCGAAAAACGCGTGAGCGACGTCGCGCCCAGCGCGTACAAATGCCCTCCCGCAACGCCCAGATCGAAGACGGCACTGTCGATCGAACGCCGGTCGACGATGCTGCCCGTCGCAAGGTCCACCCGGATCACTTCGCCTCCCGCGGTTCCCACGAACCCCACGGGTCCCTGCGCAGCCACGGCTAGGGCCGCATCCGGCGTCGCGATTTGATGAGCGATTCGCGCGGCGGCGGGAGTGGAGAGGTCGATCAGGATCAATCCCGCCAGATCGGCGGCCAGCAAGGCCCGGTTCGCCGACGCTGCCAGCGCCACCGACCGCGCGATGCCCGGGGTGCCGATCTGCGCCACCAGCGCCGGTTCGAGCGGCCGGCTGATGTCAAAAACGGCGAGGCCGCGATCCAATTGCGCCACCAGCGCCAACCCGTTGCCCGTCGCCACATCCACCGCGGTGCCGAGCGTCGCCGCGGTCGCCACCACTCCGATGCGGGACGGTGTGCCCCCGAGTGGACTCCGCCCCAGGTCGACCGCGCGCCCGTCCGTGATCCCGTCGCCGTCCGTGTCCGCCCGATGGATGAGCGAGCCGTACACGAGTTCCACGGCGTCCGGAAGCCCGTCGCCGTCTGTATCGGGGAACGTGCTGTCCACGGGCGCCAGATTGAACCGTGGCAGGCGGTGCTCGAAGGCGACGTCGGCCCGCGGCAAAACGAGACCATAACTGCGCGTCCGCGGATCGAAGAAGGCGATGTGCGCGAGCCGGGTTCCCGGAACACGGAAGAGGGCGTAGTCGCCGAACGGCCCGGTCTCGCCGCGCACGTTGAACACACCACCGCCGGGCGCGTGAATCACGGCATGGTAGAGAACCGGGTAACCCGGGGCGTTGCCCGGATCGACACCGAACTCGGCGACCAGAGGTTGTGCCGCCTTCTCGAGTTCCGCCTGGTAGGAGCGGAGATACTCGGCGGCATCGCCTCCGGCGATTGCGTCGGCCTGCGCCAGCAGCGCGTTCATCCGCGCCTGGACTTCAGCCGGCAGCGGGTTTCCTTGCAGGACGATCGGACCCACCAGCTCGCGAACCTGGCGATACAGCGCGTCCAGTTCCGCCAGCACCGGCTCGGCCCCGGGAACTCCGTGCGCACGCAGCGCCCGATGGACTGCGGCCGCGCCGGCCACCGCCGGGGCCGCATCTTCGCACGGCGGCTCGTCGCAGCGCCGGTTGCAGTTCAACCAGTTGACCCCCGCCGCCCCATGGCAGACGGCCGCCGCCGCCATCGCCGCGGCGAGACACTCCGGCGCCGCCGGGCCCGCTCCCGCGCAAAAGGGCGCGCCCGCCGCGAAGGCCGCGTTGCAGGCGGCGTTCGCCAGAATCAGATCCTCGTTGCAATGGCGGTGACAGCGCTCCTTCGTGGTCTCCGCGAGACCCAGATCGTGGAAAGAGGCCTCGGTGGAGGTCCCAGCCGGTTCTGCGCCGGGCACCGGGCACTCGGGCGGCGGCGGCGGAGCGTCGGGTTCATCCGGCGGCGGCGCGGGAAAATGCCAGCCCGGCTGCACCACTCCGGTGCCCGGATTGGAACATACGAACCGCCCGTCCGCCGACACGGTCATCGTTCCCCCGGCTTCCCAATCCCCCTTCTTGTGATCAAAGGAGACCAGCACCTGGGTCTCCCCAGGCGCGGCCAGCCGCCCGGTCGCGGGATCGGGAAGATTGGGGAAGCAGACCGCCGCCGGCCGATCGAAATTCAATGGGCCATCCGTCTGCACGGTGATGACCAGGGCCGGATTGACTCCGGGAGGGAGCGGACCCGGCAGGCGGTCGGGTGGCACAGGGGCGAGACCGACGCGGCCGCCGCGGACGCCGTCGTCGGCGAACAGCGCGTTGGCCGGGACGGTGATCGAGACGCCGGCGAACAGCGGATTGGTGGAAAGGACCGAGGGCGAAAACGTCACCACGGTCGGCGCCGTGGCGCTCACCGGAACGAGGGTGTCCGCGGCGACCAGTGGCAGGTACACCTTCCCGCTCCCGCCCGCGAGATTGTCCATCCGCCCGGCTTCGGCCTCCCACACCTTGCCGACGAAGGGATAGTAGGCACCGCCCTGCAGCCAGCGGCTCCCCACCGCCGTGCGTCCATCGATCTTCACGAAAAACTTCCCCGGAGGCACGGGAGTCAATGTGAAGCGACCGTTCGCATCCGTCGTGGCGCGCAACTCCTGTTCCCGCCCGTCGACCGTGAT
>CAZYJB010000507.1:0-4080 GCA_964647675.1 uncultured Verrucomicrobiota bacterium
ACCGCGCCCAAGACGGGTTCCGCCGAGGTCTACCAGCACGAGATGCCCGGCGGCCAGTACACCAACCTCAAGGAGCAGGCCGCCAGCATGGGCGTCTCCCACCGCTGGCCCGAAATCGCGCGCACCTACGCCGAGGTCAACCAGCTCTTCGGCGACATCGTCAAGGTCACGCCCTCCAGCAAGGTGGTCGGCGACATGGCCCTCTTCCTCTTCAGCCGCGGTGTCAAACCCGTCGATGTCGGCAACCTCGAACCCGGCGCCACGCCCTTCCCGGAGAGCGTCATCGACATGCTCAGCGGCGGTCTCGGCTGGCCGGACGGCGGATGGCCCGAGGACGTCTGGCGCGCGGTCCTCGGCGAGAAGAAGTTCAAGGAGGCCAAGGCCCGGTGGCAGCAGGAAACCGCCGGTCGCCGCGCCGCCACGCCCTCGATCGACCCGGCCAAGGTGCGCCGCGAACTCGCCGACAAACTGAAGCGCGAACCCACCACCGACGAGGAGTACAGCCACCTGATGTACCCGCAGGTGTTCCTCGACTACGCAAAGCACGAGCGCGAGTTCAGCGACGTCAGTGTCCTGCCCACCCCGGCGTTCTTTTACGGACTCCGCCGCGGCGAGGAGATCAGTGTCCATATCGAGGCGGGCAAGACGCTCATCATCCGGCTGGTCAACGTCAGCGATCCCGACAAGGACGGGCGCCGCACGGTGACCTACGAGCTCAACGGCATGACGCGCGAGGCGTTCATCACCGACAAGAAGGTGGCGCCCCAGGCCAGGGCACGTCCCAAGGCGGATCTCACCGACCCCCTGCAGGTCGCCGCGCCCATCCCCGGCCTGGTCGCCACGATCGCGGTGTCGGTGGGCACCAAGGTGGCCAAGGGCGACAAGCTGCTCATGATGGAGGCCATGAAGATGCAGACCACCGTCAACGCGCCGTCCGACGGCGTGGTGGACGCGCTGCATGTCCATGTGGGCGACACGGTCGCGAGCAAGGACCTGCTCATCAAGCTGCGCGCATGACCAAGGCGTCCGTAGTCGTGACCGTCGGGCCACGCACGACCGCCTCCGGCGACCCCTTTCGCCAAAGCAAGTCAGCGCGAGCTGCACGCTCGCGGCTACGTACGTCGTAGCCGTCGCCGTGCAGGCGACGCTCGCCCGCGCCCGCGCCCGCGAGTCCATTCGCCACCCCTTCTCCCCGGTGGATCGCGAGCTCCGTCTCGCGATTCGGCATCCGCCGTCGTCGCCGCCGTGAGGCGACGCTCGACACACGTTTGCCTCCGGGTTGTCCAAAGCAGGCTTGCGTGGCCTGACGGCCACGACTACGAGGCAGGTCCTCGCCGGACAGAGCCGGCGAGCCACCAGCCTTGCTTCGCGTTCTCCGCCGAATTGCGGTTGGCGGGCCGCTGGCAAACCCCCTACCGTCGCGGCCTCCCATGGCGTCCCCATCCGCTCCCATGCCGTCGCCCGGCGAGGCCCGCTCGCTGCGCGACCTGTCGCCGGTCCAGTGGAAGTCAGGCATCGCCGCGTGGCTGGGCTGGTTATTCGACGGCCTGGACATGCACCTCTACACGCTCGTGGCGGCACCGTTCGTCGCGCAGCTTTTGATGGTCGCGTCCACCGCCGACCCCGCGGTGAAGGAGAAAAGCTCCTGGATCCAGGCCGCCTTCCTCATCGGCTGGGCGTTGGGCGGCGCCGTGTTCGGACGCATCGGCGACCGGCTCGGACGCAGCCGCGCGCTGAGCCTCACCGTCCTGACCTATGCCGTGTTCACCGGCCTCTCGTTCTTCGCACAGACCTGGTGGCACCTGATGATCCTGCGCTTCGTCGCGGCGCTCGGAATCGGCGGTGAATGGGCCGTCGGCTCCACCCTGCTGGCCGAGACCTGGCCGAAACGGTGGCGTCCCTGGATCGCCGCCGTGCTGCAGACGGGCGTGAACATCGGCGTCCTGCTCGCGTGCCTCACCGGCTACCTGCTCAGCGGCACCGAACCGCGTTACGTCTTCCTGGTCGGCATCCTGCCCGCGCTGCTGGTCTTTTGGATCCGACGCCACGTGCCGGAGCCGGCGGAATGGCATGCCGCCAAGGCCTCCGGCCGACTCGAGGACCCTCCCTTGCTCGATCTGTTCCGCGGGAGGGTCGCGCGCACGACGTGGCTGACCATCCTGGTCTGCGCCTGCGGCCTCACCGGCTGGTGGGCGTTCATGTTCTGGCACCCGCAACACCTGCGCCACCTGCCCGATGTGGCGGCGATGGAACCCGCCGCGATCAACCGGCTGGTGTCCGTGACCTTCGCGTGGGTCATCGGATCCTCCATCGTCGGCAATTTCTTCGCCGGCTGGCTGGCGCGTCGCCTCGGATTCCGACTCGCCCTGGCCCTCATGTTCGCCGGGTTCGCGATCACCTTGTGGTGGGGTTTCCACACCGACCGGCCCGCCGTCGAGCTGAGCCGGTTCTGGCTGCCCGCCGTGGGATTCTGGTCCGGGGTGTTTGGACTCTTCACCATGTTCCTGCCGCCCCTGTTCCCGACCCTCCTGCGCACCACCGGCGCCGGATTCTGCTACAACGTAGGGCGCATCGCCGCGGCGGCGGGCACGGTGTTTTCAGGCGCCCTGACTCGCGGTGGCAATTTCCGGGAAACCCTGTTCGTCCTCGGATTCCTGTTCCTCATCGCCGGCGCGGTCTCCCTGGCCATGCCCTCGCCCGAGCGCGAGGAGGCTCACTGAAGCGCAGGCAGCGGGAGCCCTGGAAGCTTGCACAAGAAGACTGGCGTTGCGCCGTTGTGCTTCTACCTTCTGCGCGCGATCCGGAATCGCCGGATGACCATCTCGAGCCTCCAACACGCACCATGAACATCGCGCGCACGCCAGTCACCCTCACTGCCACCGCCACGATGCTGGCCCTTGCCACCACGCTCGCCACCGGCCACGCCCTGGCCGCGGACTGGCCCAACTACCGCGGCCCGAATCACAACGGCATCTCCTCCGAGAAACTCTCCCAGCTCACCTGGGCGGCCTCGGGTCCCCATGCCGAGTGGCGCACGCCGGCACCGGGTGGTTTCAGCTCCGTGGTCGTGTCCGACCAGCGCGCCTTCACGCTGATCGTGCGCGATCTCGACGGCGTGAAGCGTGAAGTGCTGGTCGCGCTCGACGCCGCCTCGGGCAAGGAGCTGTGGGCGGCGCCGCTCAGCAATGCGAAGTACGACGGCGGCGGCGACGCCGGCACCGACGACAATAAGGGCGGCGACGGCGCGCGCTCGACGCCGACCGTCAGCGACGGCCATGTCTACGCGCTCGATGCCCGGCTCGTCCTGGTGTGTGTCGAGGCGGCCTCGGGCAAGGAAGTATGGCGCCGCGATCTCATCGCGGAACACGCGGGTCGCAACATCAGTTGGCAGAACGCCGCCTCGCCCCTGATCGACGGGAACCTCGTCTTCGTCGCCGGCGGCGGTGATGGACAGGCGCTCCTCGGAATCGACAAGAAGACCGGCAAGACGGTGTGGAAAGGCCAGGACGACAAGATGACCCATGCCACGCCCATCGTGGCCGACCTGCTCGGACAGCGGCAGGTGATCTTCTTCACGCAGTCGGGTCTCGTGTCCGTGCAACCCGCCGACGGCAAGGTGCTCTGGCGTCAGGCCTACCGCTACAACGTCTCCACCGCCGCCTCGCCGGTGATCTGCGGTCCGGACCTCATCTACTGCTCGGCGGGCTACGGCGTGGGGGCGGGATTGTATCGGCTTTCGAAGGAGGGCTCCGAGTTCAAGGTCACCGAGGTCTGGCGCCAGGCGGGCAAGCTCCAGAACCACTGGAGCACGCCGGTCTACCGCGACGGCCACCTCTACGGCCTCTTCGGCTTCAAGGAATACGGCGCCTGCCCGCTCAAGTGCGTCGAGGTCGCCTCGGGCGAAGTGAAATGGTCGAAGCCCGGGTTCGGCCCCGGCAACGTGACGCTGGCTGATGGTCACCTGATCGTGCTCGGTGATGCCGGGCAACTGGTCATCGCCGAGGCCACCCCCGGCGCCTACAGGGAAAGCGCGCGCGCCGACGTGCTGGCGGGCAAGTGCTGGATACGGATATTGCCGCC
>CAZYJB010000508.1:0-4078 GCA_964647675.1 uncultured Verrucomicrobiota bacterium
TCTTCAAGGTGGGCGCCATTCCTTGATCGTGTCGACTCATCCGCCATTCCGCGAACGTCAGGTGTCGCGAGAGGTTCGGCGCGGGCACGCCGCGATCACGGAGGCGTCAGGCTTCACCCTGATCGAGCTGCTCGTCGTCATTGCCATCATCGGCGTGCTCGCCTCTCTGCTGCTCCCCGCGCTGGGTCTCGCCAAGTCGCTGGCCAGGTCGGCCGCGTGCCGGAGCAATGAACGCCAAGTGGGCGTGACTTTGGCGCTCTACACCATGGAAGGGGGCGCCTACCCGACTACGGTGACGGGAGATCCTCCGAGGAGCTGGCAGTTTGCCCTCCAGACGGGCGTGGGCTCGAATGTCTTCTATTGCCCGCAATCGGTCCTCCCGCTGCGAGAAAGCCTCGATCAGGCCGGCATCAAGGGACCCACGGTGCGCTTGCACTACGGGTACAACATCCGTGGCACTTCCCCGATGACCGCGACGTACGCGGGATTGGGACTGGGGGGCAATCCGATCCCACTGACCGAAGGCGGCGGCTTCGCAGCACGCTTCGAAAACCAGATCCGCTCCCCGTCGCGGATGATCGCCCTGGGGGACAGCCGCGTCCGCATGATTCTGCTTACTGCTGTCAGCTACGACGAGATGGTTCACTTTATCACCCCTCTACGCGGCGCAACCCCCGAAACTACCGCGGTGGGCAACTGGCACAGGGACCGCGCCAACCTGCTCTTTTGCGATGGTCACGTGGAGAATGAGACCCAGAACCACTGGACTTCGACCAATGCGTCGGTGCGCCGCCTCTGGAACTACACCCACGAGTCGGAGTAATCCAGCGGCTCCAGTCACGTCCTTCTCTGAGAGCCCGTCTGAAAAGTCAGTGGGGATCCCGTTTCGTCGGCGTGTAACCTCTCCGCCGGGACGGCGAATGCATGGGTGACGGCCCGCCCCGGGCCCCCCGAGAACCTCAACCCGACCTCCCATGCGCCCACTCATTCCTCAACTCGCCCGCTCCCTCGCCATCGCCCTGCTCGTCGTCTCCGCCACCGCGTGTTCCTCGACCCGGTCCGGCTCGGCAAAACCCGTCAAGAGTCGCACCTCAGAATCCCCCGACCTCCGCCGTTTTGAGACCGCGACCGTGGTCCCGTTCCCATGCGCGACCCAGCAGAGCACGGATCCCAAGGTCGGTGAGAACTTCGCCGCCGATATCGCCGCGCGACTGCGGAACGACTTTGGGCCGCTCTTCCGCGAAGTGCGCCTCGGCCAACCCGGCACGCAAGCCAACGAACTTGTGATTCGCGGTGCGATCACCAAATACATTCCCGGGAACCCGGCCGCGCGGATGATGCTTATCGGACTCGGTTCAGCGCACTTCGAGGCCGACGTCCGACTGGTTGACGGAGAGAGCGGCGCCGAGCTCTTCTCCGCGCCGATCGACAAGCTCTGGGCCTGGGGCGGACTGATGGGTGCCGCCAAAGACATCGATCGTATGATGGCCGAAAGCGCGGCCTCCGTGGCAGCCACGATCGCGCAGGGAAAAGGGTGGGAACCGGAACGGAAACCCTGAAGGCCGCGAAAGACGTCATCACCTCACCGACGAAAACCCTGCCACCACCCGAGTTGACATGAAACTCCACCTCCTCGTCACCGCTGCCCTCCTCCTGATCTGCGCGCTGCTCGGCGCCGGCTGCGCGTCGCCCGCCCGGTCCACGGCCATGGTGCCAGCCACCTTCGACCTCACCGCTCGCCACGCCGCCAGCGTCTCCGTCAGCGGGGACGGCGGACAGGAGACCAACCCGATGTGGACCTCCGAGATCTCGACTCGTGATTTCGTCGATGCCCTGGAATCGTCGCTGCGAAACTCCGGCGTGTTCTCCACGGTGATCCAAGGCGGCACGGGTAACTACAGCCTTCAAGTCAGCCTGGTCAGTGTGGACCAGCCGCTCATCGGATTCTCGCTGACCGTCCGCATCTCGGCGCGTTGGGTGCTTTCAGACGCCACCGGAAGGGTCGTCTTCGACGACTTCATCCGGTCTGAACATACCGCGACCGTAAAGGACGCCTTCGCAGCCGTGGCGCGTCTTCGACTCGCCAATGAGGGAGCGGCTCGCGAGAACATCCGGCTGGGAATCGAGCGGCTCTCACGGGTAAGTCTCTGAGTTGCGGGCCGGCTACCAGCCGTCTTCCCTGTGCTTTCATCCCAATGAGCTCCGGCATGAACCCGATTCCTTCAGGTCCGCAGCGTCCCCTCTCGTCATCGGCGGGTGGACCGGCAATCGGGCAGTTCCTTCGGTTCCTGCTGCTACTCCTCAGCGCGGATCTCCATTCAGTGGCCAACCCGCCTGTCTGGGGCCTCTCCCGGGTCAACCGATTCGACGCACCCCCGTCGGCCTTCGGTCGGCACGTCCATTCGGTCGAAGGTATGTTGGCACCCGAGCCCCTCCGGCGCCCCGAAGAGGGTCCTCTCGACGTCGAGTTCCTGACCGTCGCCACCCCGGATTTGCAGGGCCCGATTCGTGGCCCTGCCGATCCGCGCTCCACTCCTGTCTTCGGACCGACCATTACGATCGACCTGTCCGGCAAGATGCACGCGGTCCTGACCAATTACGACGCAGGTTTCGACGACACCATCAGCCTTGTGGTCTCCGTCCGAGGCACCCTGAAGCCGATGGACGGCATCTGGCAGGGTCAACAATGGATCGCAGCCCATGCCGCTTATGATCTCGAGTATCACGTGGAAGGCAGCGCCCGGAGACGCTACTGGATATTCCAGGAAACCGTTGTCCACGAGTTCAATAAGACGACAACGGTCTCGGTCGCGCCCAATGTCCGTGCGCCTGCCCAGGTGACAATCTCCATGCTCGACGGCGTCCTGGACGAGGTAAACCTGAAACTTCAGTCACCCTTTGATCCCTCCGCGCCCTATCTCTACGGCATCCACTTCCAACGCGCCATGGCCCAGCCTCAGGTCTCCATCCGCTTGCCCGGTCCCTTCGTGTACCCGGCGCAGTACGAACTCTGGGATCTTTCCGGAAAGCTCCGTGCCGAGCCGGTTCAGGGATCGGTTTCCGCTCAGGTGGTCGGCCCTGCCGGTCAGCCCGTTTCCGAAGCAGCCGTCGACTTCGGCGGCCGGTCGTTCGTTACAGACGCAGATGGAAGGTTTTTTGTCCCTGAAGTGGCCCCTGGTCCGATTCGAACTCAGATTCATAAAGATGGTTATCGACCCTACGATGTCACCAAGCGGATGCCGGCCTTCGTTTCCATCGACGTCGTCTTTGTCCTCGAGCCCGAAGAGAGTCCCCCTCCAGTCCTTAACTTGTCCGTGGCCATTGGGAATCGTGGCGGGCGATGGATTCCAGGAGGAAGGTTTCAAGCTTCCGTCCAGGTCGAGAACATCTCGACGCAACTCGTCTTCGGCAGGGCACGGTTGTCGCTCGCGCTGAGCCTCGATTCGCTCGCCGACCCGCTGGATATCATCCTTGATGCGCAGTCGATCGAGGTGAATCTCATTCCCGGCGCGAGTTCCACCCGCGAGTTCGAACTGACGCTTCCAGTTCCGGAGTCGCCAGCGCAGGCGCAGTTGGGGAGACGGGTCGTCACCGCAACGGTTTCCCACTGGAGCGGGCTCCCGGAGAACTTGGACGGGGTCAAGCACGGAGCCTCCGATTGCTTCTGGTATGGTGAGGTCCAGGTAGTCTCGACCCATGGGTTTAATCCCTCCAAGAGTACCGGCGAGGACTACGAGTCGTGGACGGATTTTCAACAGTCGTCCATCGACAACATCAATGCGATGCAGGCCACGCTCGCGAAAGACACCGCACTCGGAGGCCGGATGCGCCGCCATATCACCCGGTGGGACTCCAGCACTGGATTCTGGCATGCTTTCGCCTCGATATTCCTGGCCAAGTACATGGACGCAGCCTCGATGAACTCAGCCCGAGATGGCGACGCGTCGACTGCCGCGATCCAGTACAGTTTCTATGTCATGCTCAGATATTATGCGATACTCTGGAGCGATCAGTCCCGGTTCCTCGCCGCCCACTCCGCCAACCGGGTGTTCAATGAGGTCCGATCCGAATTGGCTAC
>CAZYJB010000509.1:0-2276 GCA_964647675.1 uncultured Verrucomicrobiota bacterium
GGTCACGCTGCAGTAGCGCGACCCAAGGAGCCCGGGAGCAGGAAGGTGAAGGGCTGCGCGGGATCAGGATCGGGCCGAGGACGACCTCGTCGAGCAGCACCTGCGGACCCTCGGCCGGCCCCGGCGAGGACCGCGTGGGTCGACTCGAGCTTCGACCTCGGGATCGTCGCGCTCGGATAGGGAACCGGCGGCCGGGGGGAGCTCGCTCTCTCCGGCCAACGCGCCGGCACGACGCGGTCCGGAACCTGGCTTCCGGGATCCCGCGGGAAAGGAGCACGACGATGCGCACGGCGTTCAAGGAATGGGCGGTGGTGGTGGAGGCCCTGCGGCGCGGGGCCCAGGTGTTGCTTCTGCGCAAGGGCGGCCTGCACGAGGGGGCGGGCGGCTTCGCGCCGAGGCCCGGCCCGTTCTGGTTTCTTCCGACCCGGTTCCACCAGCAGCGCGAATCGGTGACCGAGGCGGGGCAGGCCTTCTGGCCGCAGGTTGCGGATCAGATGGCGGATCCCGCGCGCGTGCCGCTGGGCTGTCTCGGCGAGGTGACGCGTCGCTGGCGGCTGGAGTCTCCCGAGATCCTCCCTGCGCTGGCGGGGTTCCACATCTGGCGCGACCAGGTGGTCCGGCAACGTTTCGAGTGGGGGAAACCGGGCGGTGTGCACGCGTTGGCGGTACGCGTGAAGCGGATGCCGCAGGCGGTGGTGCTGCCTTGGAACGCGGCGTATGACGGCTGCCGATCCTGGGTGGATCTGGAGACCGATCTCGAACCGAGCGGCGCGGTGCCGGCGCTGGACGAGGCGGCCTATGCCACGGCACTGGCGCGCCTGGAGCAGCAGCTCGGCGCCGGGGAGGTGCTGTCGTGAAGACGTGGCGACGCGAATGGATCCTGGCCTCCGCCTCGCCGCGGCGCCGGTTCCTGCTGGGACGACTCGGGATTCCGTTCCGCGTGGAGGTTTCGGCCGCCCCGGAGCAGGCGTGGGCGCATATGACGCCGCGCGAGAACTGCCTGGTGAACGCCGGCGCGAAGGCGCGGGCGGTGGCCCGGCAGTTTCCCGACGCGCTGGTGATCGGCGCCGACACCGAGGTGGCGCTCGGGCATCGCGTGTTCGGCAAGCCGCGCGACCGTGCGGAGTCCGTCGCCTTCCTCCAGGAGCTCGCGGGGCGGACGCACGAGGTCGTGACGGCCGTCGCACTCGTTTGCGCCGCGGCCCGGTACCGGCAGTGCTTCGCCGAGACCACGCGCGTGACGTTCCACGAACTCGATCGAGCGCAGATCGAAGATTACGTCGACGCCGTGTCGACGTTCGACAAGGCCGGGGCGTACGCGGTGCAGGAACGCGGCGAGGCGCTGATCGAAGAGATCCAGGGCTCCCTCACCAATGTGGTCGGACTCCCTCTCGCGGCGCTGCGCCAGGCCCTCGACGCCGCACCCGCAGCGGTGCGCGGCATTGTCCCGTAGCGGGTGCCTCAGCGGTCCGTCGGCGCGTCACCGACCGCAGATCGCGCGCAGGTCCACCTGCGCCAGGTCCGGCACGCTCCAGGCAGGCGCGTGCGCGCGCAGTTGGTCAACCGAGAACCCGCCGGTGGCGACCGCCAGGCAAGGCGCGCCGATGTGCCGGGCGCAGGTGATGTCGTGCGGCGTGTCGCCCACGACCAGGATCTCCGAACCTTCCAGCTCGCGTCCCAGGTGCTCGATGCCGCGCCGCCGCGCCAGGGCCGCAATCTGGTTGCGGTCTTCGTGATCGTCGGCAAAGGCGCCGAGGACGAATTCGTCCCAGAGTGCGTAGCGGCGCAACTTGAGCTCCGCCCCGCGGCGGATATTGCCGGTCAGCAACGCGAGCACGGGCGGTTCCGGCAGCGCGCGCAACGTGGCGAGCGCGTCATGGACCCCCGGCAGCACGCGTCCCGGAAGCTCGTGCAGGAACCGTTCGAGCCAGTGCAGGTAGGTGTCGAGGAAGTGCGCGATGTTGGCGGGCGACGCCTCGATGCCGAGGCCCAGGAAGAGCTCGCGCACGAGCGAGGTGTCGGTCCGTCCGGCGAAGGTCAGGCCCCGCGTGACGCCGGGTCGCTGGAACCCGTGCTCGGCGGCGGCGGCGAAGGCGCGAACGCCCGCGCCACCGGAGGCGATGAGGGTGCCGTCGATGTCGAAGAGGACGAGGCGGATCATGGTTTCAAGGGGAAGGGAGGCGGCCCGGTTCAGGCCGGGACGGCGGGGTCGTCCGCGCGCGGGGCGGCGCCCAGACGCGAGAGTCGCAGGCGCGTAACCCGTGCGCCGTGGGTCT
>CAZYJB010000509.1:2286-4066 GCA_964647675.1 uncultured Verrucomicrobiota bacterium
CAGCAGGAAGCCGCGCAAGGGGACGGCGTCGCCTTCGCGCGGGAAGCCCCCGAGCCGGTGCGTGACACAGCCGCTGACGGAACTGACGCCCGCCTGCTGAAGGGGTTCGCCGACGAGTTGCGCGAAATCGTGCAACGGCAGGTTTCCGGCGATGTCCCAGGTGTGATCGTCCAGCTTGGTGAGCAGCGGACGTTCGTGATCGAACTCGTCCTGGATCTGTCCCACCAGCTCTTCGAGGATGTTCTCGAGGGTCAGGAGTCCCACCGTGCCGCCGTACTCGTCGACCACCACCGCCAGGTGGAGTTTGCGCTCCTGCAGGAACTGCAGCACGCGCTCGATCCGCGCCGTCTCGGGCACGTAGACGATGGCCCGCGCGAACGGGCGAAGGTCGGCGCCGGTGTGTGCGCGGTCGCGCTGGGCATAGAGATCCTTGATGTGCACCACGCCGATCGTGCGGTCGAGGTCACCGTCCTCGCAGAGCGGAAAGCGCGAGTAGCGCGTCTCCTCGGCGATCTTGAGGCATTCCTGAATCGGCTCGCGGGTGTCGAGCAGGGCGATCTCGGGCCGCGGCTGCATCACCTCACGCACCTGGCGCCCGCGCAGGTTCAGGGCGTTGAGCACGAGGTCGCGTCCAAGGATCGAGGTCGATCCATGGCGTTGGGCGGTGACCACCATGAGCCGCAGTTCCTCGACCGAATGCGCCTGTTCGGCGTCCTGGGCGTTGCCGAAGCCGAGGCGGGCGAGGAACCACTGCGAAGTGCCGTTGAGCAGCCAGATGAAGGGGAACAGCGCCCAGTAGAGCAGCCAGAGCGGGTGTGCGACGGCGAGCGACACGGGGACTGTGCGGCGCAGCGCGATCGATTTGGGTGCGAGTTCGCCGATGGCGATGAGCAGGAAGGCGTTGACGATGAAGCCGACGACGAAGGAGATGGTCTTGCGCACCTCCGGCGACTCGAGGCGCGCGGCGTTGAAGAGCGGCTGGAGCAGTTCGCCGAAGAGCGGTTCGACCAGCGCGCCCATGCCCAGCCCGCAGAGCGTGATGCCAAGCTGGGTGGTGCTGAGGTAGGCGTCGAGATTGCGCAGGATGTGGCGCGCCAGGACGGCGCGCCGCGAGCCGCGCTCGGCAAGCGGCTGAAGCTGGGTGTCGCGGATGCGGATCAGCGCGAACTCGGCGGCCACGAAGAAGGCGTTGGTGGCCACGATGAGCACCGCGGCCACCCCCTTGCCGGCGACGAGTGTGAGATCCTGCCAGTTCATCGCATCGCGTCAGACGCGCACCTCGCCGAACATGGCGGTAAGGATATCACTGAGGGTGATCACGCCGATCTCGATGCGCTTGGCATTGAGCACGACGGCGAGGCGCTGCCGGCTGCGTTGCATCAGGCGCAGGGCGTCCTCGAGGCGCGTCGAGTCGTCCACGAACAGCGCCGGCTGCACCAGCGACGACAGCGGTCGCGAGCCGTCGGGCGCTTCGCTGAGCAGGACGGCATTGATCGGCACGACCCCGAGGATGCGCCGCGGTGTCGCGTGCGGGTTCCACACCGGCGTGTAGGAGACGGCGCGTTCGCGCATGCGCGTCAGGAAGGCGTCGATCGTCGTGCCGGTGTCGCAGGTGACCGCGCGGTCGATCGGGGTCATCACGTCGCGCACCCGCAGGTTCTGCAGGTCGAGGATGCGGTTGATCATGACCAGTTCCTCGCGGGAGAGGGACTGGGCGGATTCCTCGATCACGTGGCGGAACTCGGCGCGGTTGCCGAAGAGGCGCCCGGTGAACGCCTGC
>CAZYJB010000510.1:0-4064 GCA_964647675.1 uncultured Verrucomicrobiota bacterium
GGGTGGGATAGAGCCGGCTGATTTCGCGCGTGGTCTCAAAACCATTCATCCGCGGCATGGTGAGATCGGTGAGGACCAGGCGGACCGCCCCATGGGAGCTGGCGAGGACTTCGAGCGCTTCCACGCCGTCGCCCGCACGGAGCACTCGAAATCCGAGTTTCTCGAGTACCAGTGCGGCCGCCGCGCGCACCGGCGCTTCGTCGTCGATGACCAGCACCGTGCCGTGGCCCCGCCAAGCCTCCTCGGACGCGACAGGGGTCGGACGAGGCTCCTGGGCGGGATTCTTTGCCACCGGCAGGAGCACGCGGAAACAGCTCCCGCGACCCAGTTCGGATTCGAGAAGGAGGGCGCCGCCGTGGCTCCGGATGATGCCGAGCACCGCAGCGAGGCCGAGGCCGCGTCCGGTGAACTTCGTGGTAAAGAAGGGATCGAATATCCGGGTCATCGTCTCGGGCGACATGCCGATTCCGGTGTCGCGGACTTCGAAGAGGAGGTATTCGCCTCCGGGCAGATACTTACCCACCACCGCATCGTCGAGGTCGGTCGGGTCGACACGGATGGAGCGCGTGAGAATTGAGATGACTCCAACTTTCTCACCGAGGGCGTCGGACGCGTTGATCACGAGGTTCATGATCACCTGTCGAATCTGGCTCGTATCGCCGCTCGCAGCAGGCAGGTCAGGCGCGAGGTCGAGACGCAGGTCGGCCTGCTTGCTGATCGCGATCTTGAGCAGGCTGATGGTGTCATCGACGACCAGGCTGAGACTGAATGGGGCGACCCGGAACCTGCCTTTTCCCGCATACGCCAGCATCTGGTGGCAGAGCTCCGAGGCGCGCTGGCCGGCGGATACGATGTCCGCGAGGCTGGCCTGCTGGCTGGCGTTCCGAGGCAGGCTGGTGCCGATCATCTCTGCGTTCAGCATCATGGCACCGAGGAGATTGTTGAAATCGTGCGCGATGCCGCCGGCCATCACGCCCAGACTTTCGAGGCGCTGGGCTTCCTGCATTTTCTGCTCGATCCTGCGCCGTGCTTCGTCGGCGGCTTTTCGCTCGGTGCGGTCGCGAATCACGATGACGACCCCGGTGATCTTCCCGCCTTTGTCACGGGTGGGAGCGGCGCTGTCGTCCACCGGCACCTTGCTTCCGGTTTTGGTGACGAGATCAGTCCGCGGATCGAGTTGGATCACAAGGCCCGTTGCGAAGGCCTCCGCGATGGGATGCGGTGGCGAGGGCATGCCGGGGTCTTCATGGACGAAGATGAGCACCTCTCGGTAATCACGCCCGAGGGCTTCGTGCCGAAGCCAGCCACTGAGCCGCTCCGCTTCGGGATTGAAGTAGTTGATCCGGCCATCGGTATCCACCGACACCACCGCGCCTCCGATCGACTGGAGCGTGGTGGAAAGCCAGCTCTCCATTTTCTCGAGCTTCAGTTCCGCGTTTCGGCGGGCGAGGGCCATCTCGATGGTGGCGAATACGCTGCGCCCTTCGAAGGGCTTGACGATATAGCCGTAGGGCGCAGCGGCCCCCGCGCGGGCCAGCGTGTCGGTATCGGCGTAGGCGGTGAGGAAGACCACCGGCAAATGCAGAGTCTCGCGCAAGGTTTGTGCCGTGGCGATTCCATCCGAGCCAGCGGCAAGATGGATATCCATCAATACCAGGTCCGGCCGGAAGCGCGTGGCGACCGCGATCGCCTCCGGGCCGGTATCGCAGACACCGACCACCGTGTAGCCGGACTGTTGAAGGCGGGTTTCGAGATCGAGCGCCACGAGGGCTTCATCCTCCACAATAAGGACGCGGGCAGGTGTCATGGGGCAACCGGGAGAGACCGATGGGGGGGGAAGGTGATGGTAAAGGTAGCGCCCGGTCGACTCTGAACCCGGAAGGTTCCGCCGACCTGCCGGGTGAGTGTCCGGACAATTTTCAGGCCGAGCGAGGTCGCCGTCGCCAGATCGAAATCGGCGGCGAGTCCGGGTCCGTCATCCCCGACCGAGAGGGAAAGCAATCCCTCGTTCTCCTCGCGAAAGACAATTCGCAGCGTGCCACACCGGCCATCGGCGAATGAGTGCTTGAACGCATTGGTGACCAGTTCATTGACGATCAGGCTGAGAGGTACGGCCACGTCGATATCGAGGTGAATCGATTGCGTGTCCGTCTCGAGGTGGACTGGCGCTGCACTGTTGGCATAGGACCGCAGGAGCGTGCCCGCAAGGTCGCGGACGTGAACGCCGAAATCGACCGCCGCGAGATTTCCCGACCGGCAGAGTCCTTCATGAATGAGCGCCATCGCGCGCACGCGATCCTGCGCTTCGCGAAAGAGCGCCAGCAGGGCGGGGTCGCGGAGACTGGAGGACTGGAGCTGCAGGAGGCTGGTGAGGACCTGCAGATTGTTTTTCACGCGGTGATGCACCTCCTTGAGCAGTGTCTCCTTTTCCGCGAGGGAAGCCTTGAGCCGGTCCTCCGCCTCCCGCCGCTCGGTGATGTCCTCGATCTGCGAGACGAAATGGACGGGCTCACCCTCGGCATCGCGGACGAGCGTGACGGCGAGCAGCACCCAGACAAGGTGACCATCACTGTGCAGGTAGCGTTTCTCCATCTGGTAATGGTCGATCGTTCCCGCGAGCAGGGCCTGCACATTGGCCAGATCCGCGTCGAGATCCTCCGGGTAGGTGATGTCCTGGAAGGTGCAGCAGCGCAGCTCCGCCTCGCTCCGGCCCACGATGGCGCAGAGGGCGCGATTGACCTTCAGCCAGCTCCCGTCCACCCCCACCAGCGCCATGCCGATGGCGGAATACTCGATGGCTTCGCGAAAGCGCTTCTCGCTCGCGACCAGCGCCGCCTCGGCCCGCTTGCGGCTGGTAATTACCTGCGTGAAAAAGATCAGCCCTCCGACCTCGCCGCCTGCCTTGTACCAAGGTCGGGCCTCCCACTGGAGCCACTCGATTCCGCCGTCGGCGCGGGGGAAAGGATCCTCGTCGCAGTGTTCCACCGCGCCCTCCAAGACCCGCCCATGGATCGCTCTCCAATAGTCGGGCATGTCGGGGAAAACCTCGTAGTGTGACCGACCGATGATCTCCTGCCCCGTGAGACGGTAGTCCCGCATCCAGCGATCGCTGACCTGCAGATATCGCATGTCCCGGTCCAGCATCGCCACGGCGGCGGGCGTATAGCGGACAAACTGGCGCAGCAACTCGTCGTTGGCAGCCAGCGACTCCGCCGCGCGCTTGCGCTCGGTGATATCGATCGCAATCCCGAGAAAGCCGACGATCTTCTCCGGCCCATCGTGGAGCGCCGTGACGGAGAGATGGACGGGAAACCGGAGACCGTCCTTGCGGACGTAGGTCCATTCGTGCTCGTTGGGCAGACCCCGGCGCGACTTGGCGACCATGGCCTCGAAGCCCGGCTCGAGCGCGCAGCCCAGCTCGTCGCTAAACGTCTTCGCGCGCGCCGCCACTTCCTTGAAATCGTGAAAGACCTCCGGCGTCGCGCGGCCCACCAACTCCTCCGCGGCGTAACCGAGCATGCGCTCGGCGGCGGGATTGAACACCGTGATCACACCCTCCGGCGTGGTGGCGATCACCGCGTAGGCCGCGCTGTCGAGGATGGCGCGCTGGAATTCGCTCAAGGCTCGCAATCTCGCATTCGTCTCGTTCCGCTCCGTCACATCGCGGGCCGAGGCGTAGATCAACCCGTCCCCCGTCGGCGAGCATTTCCAGTTCAACCATCGGTAGGACCCGTCCTTGCAGCGATACCGGTTCTCGAAATCTACCGTGAGCAAACCCTGACTTAGCCGATCGGTCTCTGCCAGCGTGCCCGAGACATCCTCGGGATGAACGAAGGATAGAAGGGGCGCCGCCAGCAACTCCGCCGTCGAGTAGCCGAGGACGTCGCTGAAGGCGGGATTGAGGAGCTTGAAATACCCGTCGGTCTTCGCGACGCAGAGCATATCGAGCGGCAGGGTAAAGAACTGCTCGAGCTCGTTGCGCTGCTGCTCCAGACGCTCCTGCAGCCGCTTCTGCTCGGTGACATCCCGCGCCGAGGCGTAAAGCACTCCATCCGGAGACGGAG
>CAZYJB010000511.1:0-4051 GCA_964647675.1 uncultured Verrucomicrobiota bacterium
AGGCCGGACGTCGTGCAAGGCGAAAATCGGGCGCGCTCGAAGAGATTTCCGGGCGACGCGGGCATTTCCCGGCCGGCGGGCCAGACGCGGCCGGCACCCTCGACGGGGGGGGCGGCGGAGAGGTGACGCATTTCGGTGATTGAATCGCGCAAAGTGGCGTTGCCCCGTGTCGGGTGGGGGATGAATGATCCCAACTCATCCGTTGCATCACGCCACGTGGCGATCGTTCCCATGTTTGACTTGTCCCATCTCCGCTCCCGCGCCGCGGTCCGCCGCGGCTTCACGCTGATCGAACTGCTGGTGGTCATCGCGATCATCGCCATCCTGGCCAGCATGCTGCTGCCGGCGCTCGCGCGCGCGAAATCGAAGGCCATCCGCATCAAGTGCACCAACAACTCGCGGCAGCTCGGCCTCGCCGTCCGCATGTATGCGGACGACAACAACGAGAAATTCCCCGACTGCACCGGGGCGGTGTGGCCGTGGGATCTTCCGGCGGCGGCGGCGAACGCCCTGGTGCGGAACGGAGGGACCCGGAACATTTTGTATTGCCCGGGGTTTGGGAAGCAGAACAACAACGAGCTGTGGGCCTTCACCACCGGCGTGACCAACGAGGACACCGGGGATCGCGCGACCGGGTACCGTGTCATCGGCTATACCGTGGCGTTCAAGGGGGCCGGGCGCATCCGGCTCACCAACATCACCGAGTCGTTCAATCCGGCGCCGTGGAGAATGCCCGACGGCACGATGTATGACCCGGGTCCGTCCGGACGAGTCATCGCGGCCGACGGCACGATCTCGCAGGGATCGAATCCGGACCGCTCCAGGAACCGCTACACCAAGATCGACGGTGGGTGGCGCGGGCATCAGTCGCCGCATTTGAACAGCAGCGGAAGGATGCCGGAGGGTGGGAACCTGCTCATGCTGGATGGCCATGCCGAGTGGCGGAAGTTCGACCGGATGGTCGTGCGCACGGATGGCGATCCGAGTTTTTGGTGGTGAGTGTCGGGGGTCCCCGCGCGGGCGGGTTTCGTGGATCCCGCCGCGGGCCCGGCCGAGCGATCGGCCGGGCCCGGTTCGTTTCACGAGGAGGAGTGAGGTCTCAAGTCGTGGCGGGAACTGCCGTAGGGAAGGAGAGACCGGTCCGGACGCCGCGGCGGCAAGCCTTTGGAGGGTTGGGGCATGGGGCCTCCCCGGGGACGCCCAGGCGACGCGGGACCGCCCGACCTCAGCACCGACATGCGACGACTCATCTCCCGGCCGTCCCCTTGCCGCCAACGCAGGCAGGCTTTCACCCTGGTCGAGATGATCGGCGTCCTCGCGATCATCGCCATCCTGGCGTCCCTGCTGATCCCGCGCGTCTTCCAGGCCATCGGCGATTCGAAGATCAGCAACACCGCCACCACCTGCAACAGCGTGAAGGCGGCGGTGAGCGAGTATTACGGCCGGTACGGGCTCATCGGTGGACCGCGCGGAGCGTCGCTCATCTTCAGCGGGGGCGTGGCGGAGGACTGGGATCTTTCGACGCTGGTGGTGGAGGGAGTCTCGGAGAAGCCGTTCGCCGTCCGCATCGGAAACGGATTCGTAGGCTCGGCGCGCTCGGGCTCTCGACTGCGCGTGATCAACATCGGCGCCAACGACACCAACACGCCGGTGGCGGGCGCGGCGTCCGATCTTCTGGGCGGCGGTTACAATCTCGACGGGAGCGGCGCCACCAATGACGTCCTGGGCAGCTTCGTAGTGGAGGCAGTAATCGAGGACGTGAACGCGCAGGACGCCATGGACTTCAATGACCGCCTCGACGGTCCGATGCTGGGGACGACCAATCTGTCGACGGCGGACCAGCGCGGACGCGTGAAGTACACCGCCCCTTCCGGCGGGACGACCTCCGTACGCGTCTACATCGCGCACCGTTAGTCAGTCGGACGGCAGCCTCGGCGATTCGGCTTCAGGCCAACCGGGTGGGTCGGGCGCGATAGCCCGGCCGATTCCTCTTTGCTGTGAAGACTCGGTTTGGCCGGCCGAAGGCGCCGGTCTGGCGTGACGGGAGGCCGGTCCGATCGAGCGGGTGACTTCCCGGCGGAGGGCCGGATTCGCAGGTTTCCCTAGTGCATATCACGTAGTTCCACTGGCAGGCGTTATCATCGGCGGTTCCCTTGCCCTCCAATCGGCGGTTCAGTCCTCAAGGGGTTGAGCGGGGTGCCGACAATGACATGCGAGACCGGAAACAGTCGCGGCGGATATGTCAGGAATCAACCCGGGCGCGGTGAGGAAGTAGACGCGCATCGGCGGGTTCACGCACGGCGGCTCCCCGGACAACCAAAGCCCAGAAGTAACATGAGACTGCAACCACAACGCACTATCAAAGCCGCGGCACGCGGCTTCACGCTGGTGGAAATGATCGGCGTGCTGGCGATCATCGCCATCCTCGCGTCGCTGCTGATTCCCCGGGTATTCCAGGCCATCGGAGACTCGAAGATCAGCAACGCGGCCACCACCTGTAACAGCATCAAGGCGGCCGTGAACGAGTACTACGGCAAGTTCGGCCTCATCGCCGGCCCCAAGGGAGCCCCGCTCACGTTCTCGGGTAACATCTCCGAGGACTGGGATCTCTCGACCCTGGTGGCCGAGGGCGTCGCGGAGAAGCCGTTCGCCGTGCGCATCGGCAACGGTCTGATCGGCTCGGCGAGCTCCGGCTCCCGCCTGCGCGTGATCAACATCTCCGCCAACGACACCAACACCGCGGTGGCGTCCGCGGGCGGCGACCTCGCCGTGGGAGCCTACAACCTCGACGGAACCGGAGCCACGAACGACATCGCCGGCGTTTACCTGGTCGAGGCTGTGATCGAGGAAGTCGACGCGCAGGACGCGAAGGACTTCAACGACCGCATCGACGGTGCGGTGCTCGGTTCCACCAACCTGACCAGCGCCGATCAGCGTGGCCGCGTGAAGTACACGGCCCCCGCGAGCGGCAAGACGTCGGTCCGCGTCTATATCGCGCACCGCTAACGCAGGATTCTGGGCGGACTCAACGCCTCCCCCTCCAGACGCCAAGCGCGGGCGGGTGAATGCCACACCCGCCCTGTCCCTTACCCGCGGGACTTATTGTGATCTCCGGCGCACCCCCCATCCCAGTTGGTTTGCCTCCCCGAGCTATGGAGCTGGGGGAGCAGTTGATTTCGTCGGGTCTCATTTCCGAATCGCAGCTCGAGCTCGCCGAACGCGAACAGCGGCGGCGGGGCCTCCCGCTGAGCACCGTCCTCGTCGACCTGGGCGTCGCGTCGGCGGAGCAGATTTCCGACTTCCTCGCCCAGGCCACGCATTCGCGGCGGGTCAGCATGGCCTCGCTGAAGCTGGACCCGTCGGTGGCCGGGCTCATCCCTCGGGCCGTGGCGCGTCAGTTCCGCGCGATCCCCGTGTCGCAGGGCCCGGGGACGGTCACGGTGGCGATGGCCGATCCGTCGAACGTCGTCGCGATCGACGCCATCAGCCAGCTCACGCGCCGGCACGTCGAGGTCGTGACCGCCACCGAGCGCGACATCCTCAATGCGCTCGACCGCCTGGACGCCCAGGGCGACACGATCCAGCACTCGATCGACCGCATCATCGAGGCGCACACCAAGGACAAGGAGTCCGCGCCGAAGCCCGAGGAGATCATCGCGCCGACCGGCGAGGACGAGGCGCCCACCATCCATCTCGTCAGCCAGATCATTGCGCGCGCTGTCGAGACCGGGGCCAGTGACATCCATTTCGAGCCCGAGGAGCGCCTCATGCGCATCCGCGTGCGCATCGATGGCGTGCTCCATCCCGACGTGCTCATCCCCAAGCCCCTGCAGCCCGTGGTCGTGGCGCGCCTCAAGATTCTCGCGGACCTGGACGTCTCCGAGTCGCGGATTCCGCAGGATGGCCGCGCGACGATCACGGTGGGCCGGCGGCAGATCAACCTGCGCGTCTCCAGCCTGCCGACCAGCCACGGCGAGAGCATCGTCATCCGAATCCTGAATCCGGGCACCGGACTGGCCCGCCTGGCGAATCTCGGGCTTCCGCCGGAGAC
>CAZYJB010000512.1:0-4051 GCA_964647675.1 uncultured Verrucomicrobiota bacterium
TTGGCCGAGAACTCACCGCCGCTGAACGCTTCGAGGAAGTGCGCTATTCAGCGAAGGAAGTTGCGAACCCGATGTTCTTCGGCGTGCTCATCATTACCGTCGTCTATGTGCCGATTCTCGCGCTTACGGGCATCGAAGGGAAAATGTTCCGACCGATGGCGCTCACCGTCATCTTTGCGTTGGCCGGATCGCTTGTGCTGGCGCTCACGCTCATGCCGGTACTGTGCTCGTATTTCCTGCGTGGTAGAATCAAGGAGCACGACAACTGGCTGGTGGGCTTCTTTAAGGCGCTTTACACGCCGCTGCTCGCGTGGGCGCTGCGGTTCAAGCTTATCGTCGTGGCCGCCGCCGTAGTGTTGTGCGGCTCGTCGCTTTTCGTCTTCACGCGGCTCGGCGCGGAGTTCATTCCCCAATTGGATGAAGGCACGATGCTGCTCCAATTCATCCGCAGCAGCAGCGCCGGGCTGGACGCCTCGACTGACTTGCAGCAGAAATCCGAGAACCTGTTGCTGGAGAAGTTCCCAGAGATTGAACGCATGTTCGGATTGATCGGCACTGCGGAGATCGCCGTTGACCCGATGGGCCCGAACCTGTGCGACACGTACGTCGAACTCAAACCGCGCCACGAGTGGCGCAAGATTGACGGACGGCCAGCGACCAAGGAGCAACTCATTGACTTGATGCGCCGTGAACTCGCCGTCCACGCGCCGGGTCAGACCTACTTGTTCACCCAGCCGATTCAGATGCGCTTTAACGAGATGATGGCAGGTGTGCGCGCAGACATCGCGGTGAAAGTGTATGGCGATGACTTCAAGGAACTCGAACGCCTCTCGACTGAGATTCGTGACTTGCTCCGCAAGATTCCCGGCAGCGGTGACGTTGAATTCGACGCTTTCGGGCGTTCGCCCTTGCTGGAGATCAAGCCCGACCGCGACGCGTTGCGGCGCTATAACATGCACGCAGGTGACCTCAATCACGCCATCGCCACGGCGCTCGCGGGCGAGCAAGTCGGCAGCGTCATCGAAGGCAACCGGCGTTTCCCCATCGTGGTGCGACTTGCGGAAGATGCACGGCGCAGCGTGAACACGATGAAGCGCCTGCCCGTGCGAACCGAAGCGGGCGGACTGCTCGCTCTCGGCCAAGTCGCGACTTTCCAAATGACCGAACAAGTCGGTGCGGTCACCCGCGAAGCGGGCCAGCGGCGTGGCGCAATCCTGGTGAACCTGCGCGGGCGCGATGTGGAAGGTTACGTCAAAGAGGCACTCGCCAGAATCAATACGGAGGTGAAGTTCCCGCCCGGCTACTATTATGAATTCGGCGGGCAGTTCGAGAACCTGCAAAAGGCCCGAGCGCGGCTCGCACTCATCGTGCCGATGGCGCTCGTGTTCATCTTCATTCTCATCTTTTTGAGTTTCGGCAGTTTTAAGCAGGCCGCGATGATCTTCATTTGCGTTCCGTTGGCCGTGACCGGCGGCGTGTTCGCGCTATGGCTGCGCGACATGCCGTTCACAATCAGCGCAGGAGTCGGCTTCATCGCGCTCAGTGGCATCGCCGTGCTGAACGGCATTATGCTCATCAGCTTCATCAATCAATTGCGCCGCGAAGGGCGCAATGTCCGCGACGCCGTCGTCGAAGGCACGCTCACCCGCCTCCGCCCGAAACTCATGACCGCCCTCGTCGCCAGCTTCGGCTTCGTTCCAATGGCAATTGCCACGGGTGCTGGTGCAGAAGTGCAACGCCCGTTAGCCACCGTCGTCATTGGCGGTATCATCAGCTCGACTTTCCTCACGCTCGTCTTGCTGCCCGTGCTTTACGAGTGGATTGAGCGAAACCGCCCGGCGTTGACCGTGGAGACCACCGAAGCAAGTCCACGGTATCTCACTAACTCAAGCACATAGAGACATTATTCAAGCTGCCGACCCTCGCCGGCGTGGTTTGCGCCGAGTTGCTCCCGTTGAACCCCGCCGACAAGAAGTACCTGGGCGGACCGAAGGGCGGACGCCTCCTCCAAATGACCGAGTCGAAGGTCTAGTTCTTCTTGGAGAGGGAACACACCGCGACCAACACGTTCTACGATGCCGCGTTGAAGCCCGTTGCCGCCGCCACGCACTCAATGACCGTCAGCACTGATGCGAAGGGCAGCAAGAAGACGCTTGAGTCCGAGAAGAAGGGTGCCGTGCTTGTGAGCAAGACCAAGCTGCCGGAAGGCGACAGTTACAGCCTGGTGGTGCTGTAAGCAGTCCGCAACCTCACGAGCTTTGGGTCAGCGGAAAAACTTGCCGAGTCCGATTTGCCGACGCGGGAGCCGGCTCCATGGATCGCTCGCGTAAGAGCGCGATCAGCCCATGAATAGCGGCGGAGGGCCTTCCTGGCACGTGGATTGCTTAGTTGATTCGAGTTGTGAAATCCTTACTGCTAGCCCGGGCTTCGCACTTTGACGACGTTTTCGACTTTCTTTGGCAATAGGTGTGTTGGTTTCCAGCGGCTTGCGACGGCGAAAGAGCCAAAAA
This sequence comes from uncultured Verrucomicrobiota bacterium, assembly GCA_964647675.1. Taxonomy (GTDB): domain Bacteria; phylum Verrucomicrobiota; class Verrucomicrobiia; order Limisphaerales; family CAIMTB01; genus CAIMTB01. Next base: position 2,511 of record CAZYJB010000512.1, read on the forward strand.
GCCGTGTGTACAGAGGTACCCCCTTCCGTCGCCAACAGCGGATCCGCATAATGCGGGTGTATGTTTCTCAAGCGACATGTACGCCGCTGGGAAGGCAAGCAGCACGTCTATTACTCTCTGACTGAGTGTCAGCGGTCACCCAAAAGGGACCACCTAGGGTCGAAATAGGGCGAAATCAAAATCCCCCACCCTGAAGCACGGAATGACTGGGACGGGTCCGCGTGAGCGGGCATACCCGCCGCCCTCATGGCCAATGTGCTCAGTGTGCAAGAACAAGATTCCATAACGCGTTTGGCGGCAGCGGGATGGTCGATACGCCGCATCTCCAAGACGCTCGGGCTGGACCGCAAGACCGTGCGTCGCTACCTGAGGTGCGCGGACGTTTCGCCCCCTGAAGACGGGGCGTCAAAATCCCCCCCTATTTTGACCCCCGGCTCGCTGGGGTCGGTGGATTCAAGTTCCCCCACCCTTTCGACCCCCGACCTGAGCGCGTCCACAGGCACGGCGGCGGTCAATCACGGGATGCGGGCCGAGGCGGGTCGGCCCGGGTGGTGCGACCCGCACGCCGAACTCATCGCCTCCAAACTCGACTCTGGCCTCACGGCTCAACGCATTCATCAGGACTTGGTCGCCGAAGTGGACTTCGCTGGTTCGTACCAGGCGGTGAAGCGCTATGTGCGCCGGCTTCGGTGTGCTCAACCGCAGAGAGTCTGGCGCGTGGAGGTCGAACCGGCGGAGGAGGCCCAGGTGGATTTCGGAACCGGCGCCTGGGTGATTGATCCGGCGAATGGTTCACGTCGTCGACCGTGGGTGTTGCGCGTGGTGTTGAGCTTTTCACGCAAGGCTTACAGCGAGGCATTCTTTCGCCAGGACACCGAGCTTTTCATCCGCGGCTTGGAGAACGCCTGGCGCGCATTTGGTGGAGTGACCAGGACCCTCAACTTGGATAACTTGAAGGCGGCTGTCCTGCACGCCGACTGGGCCGATCCGCAATTCAATCCCAAGCTGCAGTCCTTCGCGCGCCACTACGGCTTCGCGATATTGCCTTGTCGTCCCCGGGTTCCCGAACACAAAGGGAAGATCGAGCGGGGGATCGGCTACCTCAAGAGCAACGCCTTGCGCGGGCGCTCCTTCCCCAGCTTGGCCGCTCACAACGAGCACCTCCGTCAGTGGGAAGGCACGGTCGCCGACCAGCGCATCCACGGTACGACCCGACAGCAGGTGAGCGTCCGCTTCGCCCAAGAGCAACCGGCGCTTTTGGCGCTTCCGCCCAACTTGTTCCCCGTGTTTCACGAGGCGCAGCGCCTGGTGCACCGCGACAGCTACATCGAAGTGGAGCGCGCGTACTACGCGGTGCCCCCGGAATACATCCAGCGGACGGTCTGGGCACGATTGGATACGCGCGAGGTGCGTGTGTTCAATGAACGCTGGGAACAAATCTCCCTCCATCGCCGTCTCGAACGCGGACAGTTCAGTCAGTGTCTGGGCAGCGCGCCGATGGGGTTCCCGGCGGCAGGCATTCGGGCCAGCGCACAGCTCGG
>CAZYJB010000513.1:0-4031 GCA_964647675.1 uncultured Verrucomicrobiota bacterium
AGCTCACGGCATCCGGTCGCGGCGCGTGTGGCGGCGGCGGCGGCGCTGGCCCAGCAGCGCGCGCGGGACGAGCAGATCGACGTGGACATCGACGGCGAGCTCCAGGTGGACGCCGCCTTGATTCCCGAGATCGCGGCGCGGAAATTGCCCGAGAGCCGGGTGGCCGGGCGTGCCAACGTCCTCATTTTCCCCGACCTCAGCTCGGGCAACATCGCGAGCAAGATGGTGCAGCACATCGCACGCGGGAATGCGTACGGTCAGATCCTCCTGGGCCTGGATCGTCCGGCGGCCGACGTCTCCCGCGGCTCGAATGCGCACGACATTCTCGGTGTCGCAGCCGTGGTCGGCTTGCAGTCCATCGAGTACGGCAACCTGTATCCCGAAGCAGGGAAGCAACTGCCCGGCGACTAGCTGGCTGGCCATGCACCATGCAAGGCGACACCATGCCCAAGAATCTGGAAACCCCGCGGGTGTTCGTGGCAGCCACCCGCATGAACGACGGGAAGACCACGACCGCGCTCGGGCTCCTCTCCGCAATCCAGCAGCGGCGCCCGCGCCTCGGTTACATCAAGCCGGTTGGCCAGCGGTTCGTGGACATCGAGGAGCAGAAGATCGACGAGGACTCGGTGCTCATGCAGCGCGTCTACCAGCTCGAGGCGCCGCTGGTCGACATGAGCCCGATCGCGGTCGAGCCCGATTTCACGCGCCGCTATCTGGAGAGCTCGAATAACGAGGCCCTGGTGCGTCGCATCGAGAAGGCCTTCGACCGCGTCGCGTGGGAGAAGGACTTCGTCCTCGTGGAAGGGACCGGCCACGCCGGCGTCGGGTCAGTGTTCGATCTGTCGAACGCCACCGTCGCACGCCTCCTGCACAGCAAGGTGGTGATGGTGACCCAGGGAGGCATCGGACGCCCGATCGACGAGATCGCCATGAACCAGGCGCTGTTCGAGCGCGAGGGGGTGCAGATCCTGGGTGTGATCCTCAACAAGGTGATTCCGGAGAAGCTGGATTACATCGCCAACTTCGCGCGGAAAGGTCTGAAGCGCCGCGGCCTCCGGCTGCTGGGGGTCATTCCGCACCAACCGCTGCTCTCCAGCCCGACGCTCGCCGCCATCCGCGAGGATCTCGATACCGACGTTCTCAATTCAACGGCGGGCCTGAACAACATTGTGGACCGCGTGGTGGTGGGCGCGATGAGCGTGCACAACGCGATGCACCACCTGACCCCGGGCGCCCTGGTCATCGCGCCCGGCGATCGGGAAGACATCCTGCTCGCGGCCGGCGCGTCGCTGAACCGGGCAGACACCACGGGCACGCTCGCCGGCATCATCCTGACCGACAACATCCGGCCCTCCGTGGCGGTGATGAAGATCGTGAGGGAGATGCCGTATCCGGTGCTGCTGGCTGAGGGCGACAGCTACCAGGTCGCCTCGCGCGTGCATGATCTCACGGTTAAGACGCGGCCCTCGGACACCCAGAAGATCCAGATGATTCGCGATCTGGTGGCGCGTCATGTCGATGTGGACACCCTGATGAGCCTGATCACCGAGTAGCGCGCAGAACGCGCCTCGGCCCGCGGTTGCGTTGGTGCGATTTTTTCCAAGATGAGCCTTCCGTTGAATCCCACTCTCGGGGACCTGCCCGTTTATCAGCCGGGCCGTCCCATCGAGGAGGTCGCTCGCGAGCTGGGCCTCCCCGCGTCCGAGGTAATCAAGCTTGCCTCGAATGAGAATCCCCTGGGGCCTTCGCCCAAGGCCCTCGAGGCCATGGGACGCGCACTGGCCCAGCTCCACCTGTATCCGGATGGGAATGCGTTCTACCTGAAGTCGCGCCTCGCGGACCGGTTGGGCGTCGATCCGGAGAACCTGATTCTCGGCAACGGTTCCAACGAGATCATCGAGTTTGTGGGCCATGCCCTGATGCGGCCCGGCGTGGAGATCGTCGTCTCGCAATACTGTTTCGCGATCTACCCCATCATCGCGCGCATGATGGGGGCCGGCGTGGTCAGCGTACCGGCCGCCGGGCTCGGTCACGATCTCGCGGCCATGCGCCGTGCCATCACGCCGCGGACTTCAGTAGTCTTCGTGGCCAATCCCAACAATCCCACCGGTACCCTGGCTGATCCCCCGGAGATCGAGGCGTTTGTGGCTTCCGTGCCGGCGCATGTCCTCCTGGTGATGGACGAGGCCTACATCGAGTTTCTCGAGCGGTCGCCCGACCTGTTGCCGCGGATCCGTGAGGACACGCAGGCGAACCTGCTCCTCATGCGCACGTTCTCCAAGATCCATGGCCTGGCCGGGCTGCGACTGGGCTACGGCATCGGTCCGCGGCCGCTGGTCGCCGCGCTGGAGAAGGTGCGCCAGCCGTTCAACATCAATGCGCTCGTGCAGGCCGGGGCCCTGGCCGCCCTGGACGACACTGCACACGTGGAGCGCACGCGCGCGAACAACCGTGAGGGCCTCGCCTATTTCGAGCGGGAACTGGCGCGGATGGGGTATCCGATCGTGCCCTCGGCCGCCAATTTCTTCCTCGTCCGCGTGGGGGACGGCCAGCGCGTGTTCCTTGAGCTTCAGAAGCGCGGGGTCATCACACGCCCGATGGCCGGTTATCAGCTCCCGGAGTACATCCGCATCTCGGTGGGCACGCCGGCGGAGAATCGCCGCTGTGTGGAGGCGCTGTCCGAAGTGCTGGAGAGCCCGTCCAAAAAGTGAGCGGGATCCTGTCCTTCGGGCGGGCCCTAAAACCAGTTGTAGTTGAAACTGATGCTGACGCGTTCCGCGGCGCTGCGGTTGGCCGTGACCTCGTGGCGCAGCCAGCTTTCGAAGAGCACGACGTGGCCAGCCTCGGCGGGGTAGGACACGAAGGTGCGGTTCTCGGCGCGAGCGCCGGGGCGTCGGGGCGGGGCGGCCATGAATCTGCTCAGTCGGGGGTCCTCGAACTTCAACGCGGAACAGCCGCGCGGCGTGCGCACATAATAAGTGCCGCTCAAGGTGGATAGCGGATGCAAATGGAGGCTGTGCGCGACCTGGCGCGGCATGATGTTCGCCCAGCAATCGGTCATCACCAGTTCGCGTCCCTCGAGGTCGTATTCCAGATGCGCGGCGAAGCGGCGGACATGGCGGTCGATGGCGCGCTCCAGGTCCATGAAGGTGGAGGACAGTCTGTGCAGGCGGCAGAGCGAGCCGTAGGACGTGTAGCCGCCCGGGTAGTTCTTCGACGACCATCGCTGTCCCGCGAGGTCGTGATCGCGTATCTGGTAGCATTCGCGGAGCAATTCGCGGTTGAGGCGGCGGCCCTGCCGCTCGAGGGGCGCCTTGTAGAGGAAGGTGGGAAACCACGCCTGGATCTGCACAGGCCTGTTGTACCGGGAGCGGGTGCACTCAGGCAAACGGGCGATGCCCCGCGGCGGAGGGGTCGTGCTGCCCGGCGATGCGAGAATCGTCTGTCGTCGGTTGTCAATGGCCGCACTCGAAAAGAAATTCCGACGTCACCGTCTTTTCGGTTGTCCGCTCTGGCGCCGCGCGTTGAAGGTTTCGTCGTCATGAAAGCCGCGGTGTTCATCGAGCGGGACGGAATCCTGGCGAGGTCTTTGGCGGCGGGATCGGCGACGGCAGCAAGACTGGAGGATTTCCAAGTGATCGAGGGCGCCGCGGGTTCGGTGAAGGCGCTGCGCGACGCCGGGTTCCTCGTCTACGCGACAACGAACCAGCCGGGGGTGACCTCGGGCACTCCGACGCGACGCGAGCTCGACCTGATGCACGCCGTGATGATGCGCAAGCTGAGTCTCGATGGCATCCTGGTCAGCCCACACCCGCTCGACGATCCGTGCCCGTGCCGCAAGCCGCAGCCGGGGCTGTTGCGCGACGCATCCCGGACCTGCGGGATCGATCTCGAGCACAGCTTCGTGGTGAGCGGGCATTGGAGCGACGCCGAGATGGCCGAGAGCGTGGGTTCGACGTCGGTGCTGATCCGATCCGAGCAGAACGGGCATGGGCACCACGACCTGGTGGTGGGGGATCTTGCGGGCGCCA
>CAZYJB010000514.1:0-4030 GCA_964647675.1 uncultured Verrucomicrobiota bacterium
CGGGGCGCCGTTGATTCACCGGGACGGCGTGGTGGCGGTGACGGTCTCGGAGGACGGACAGTGGATCGCCAGCGGCGGTGAGGATGGCGTGGCGCGAGTCTGGACGGGGTCGATGGGTGTGCCGGTGGGTCCCGAGCTCGAGCACGACAACAAGATTCAGTCGCTCGCGTTCAGTCCGGACGCGCAACGGCTCCTGGTGAGCACCGCCGCGGGAGGCGTGCGGTTGTGGGACACCTTGGGCTCGGAGGCGCTGACCAGGACCCACGCCATGTCAGGCTCCGTGGTGCTGGCGCAGTTCTGCCGCAGCGGTCGCGAAGTGGTGGTGGTGACCGCGGAGGGCTACGTCGAGGTGTGGGATCTCACGCCGGATCGCCGGCCCGTGGCGGAGCTCAGGGCGGAATTGGTCCGCCTCGGGCTGCGGGGCGTCGAGGAAGTGGCGCGGAAGCGCTGACCTCCCCCTCCAGACACCCACTTCCCCTCGAACTCGATCCTTGCTATGCATCCGTTGCGGATATAGAGTCCGAAGCGTGACGAGGAATCCACCCAATGCGCCCCTGACCCCGGCGGTGTTTCATATCCTGCTCGCGCTCTCCACCGAGGAGCGGCACGGCTATGGAATCATGAAGCAGGTGGACGCCGAGTCCCAGGGACGGGTGAAGATGGGACCGGGAACGCTCTACGGTTCGCTCGGCCGCATGATGGAGGCCGGCCTCATTCGTGAGAGCGACAAGAAGGTGGATCCCGAATTGGATGACGAGCGGCGGATCTACTACCAGATCACGGCGACTGGGCGGGCGGCGCTTGGCGCGGAATTGGAGCGCTATCGCGAGATCCTGGCGGTCGCCAAAGGGAAGCGACTGGCCCCGAGTTTCTCCGCCTATGGCCTCTGAACCTTCCCTACGGCGGTGCCGGAACGGGTATGCAAAGCTGCTTCGCCTCTACCCGAAAAGGTATCGCGCGCGCTTTGGCGAAGGCATGGAACAGACGTTCCATGATCTCTGCCGCGAGCGAATCCACTCAGGGAAGGGACTCACCGGCTTTGCCCTTTTGATCTTCCTCGAAACTTCCGCAGCCATCGTCAGGGAAAACGCGAACCATATGAAACAAGACCCCACGCCATTTCTCAAGATCGTCAAATACTCGGCCATCACTCTCGCTGCCTTGATGGTGGCAGGGATCCTCACCTTGATGTTTCTGGCCCGGGGGAAAGGGGAGGACATTGCCGGGATCGTCGCGATGGCCCTGCTGGTCACGCTGGTTTCGGGCGGCGTGGCCATCGTCGCCGCAGTGCTTCAGAAGCGCGCGCATGGACGACCTTGAGCCAACGATTCGGCATGGGAGGCTGCGAAGGTTGGGGCCATGGAAGGGAACTACTGTTCTTCGATGGTGAAGAGTAGTCCTCACTGGACCAGGCCAGTTCGATTCTCCCGGAGCCACTTTGCGGATGCCGGGCAACGCCCGGCCAGGTGACAGCCCAAGGAGGCGCCTTGGGTTTTTCGTTCCTCCACCACATTCAGGCGTCCTGAAGGGACGCCGCGGACGAGGCGCGCGGGCCCTTTCGGCCCTTCAGGCCTCCGGCAATCGTGCTGATGTCCTTTCCCAAGGCTTCGCCTTGGGCTGTCTCCTTTCGCCCCTGCGGGGCTGAGGCGCAGTCTGATTCGCTGGAAACCATTGCCGGATGCCGCCGGAATCGGACGGCGACCTGTTAAGGAACGCGCGCGCGAAAGATCTGAGGTCCATCCAGGCGCATTTGGATGCGATGGATCGCGGGTGTGGCTCCGTTGGTGAGCATTCCGACGGGGATCCAATTCCGCAGGTCTTCCGAGGCCTCGATCACCGAGATCCCTGCCTCGCCGCCGGTCCACGTGAGGAGCACGTCCGCCGCCTCGCGTGCCAGCGCCAGGCGAAGGCGGGGAGCGTCGCCCCACAATCGCGCCACGCCGATTTTGCCTGCGTCGGCCGAGGTCCGGAATGAGCCCCCGATCAGCACACCGCCGTCGGGGTGCAGGGCCAGGGCGCGGTAGTAGGTGAGGTCTTCGTTGCCGTGGTCCGCGTAGGCCCGCAGCAGTTGCCGTTCATCCATGAGGTTTCCTGCTTCACATCCGTAATACTCCCGGGCGTCGGCGGTTCGGGACAAAAAACTTCTGCGACGGACGGCCGATGCGCGCGGACAGCCCTGAAGTGTTCCAGATCTCCCTCGTGTCCTTCCCTTCTTCGTGGTCCCACCCAGACTCTAGTGTCGCAGTCGACAGTACCTTCGATTGCATCGGCTCGAATTCACCACGAAGGCACGAAGAGCACGAAGGAACGAGCTTTAGGACGGCAGAAGGGTCGATGCCTGAGGAGCGGGCTCGGGAAGCAGGCACGGTGGCTCGCCGGCTCCGACCGGCGAGAGCCTTCCCCGGAGTCGTGGCCGTCAGGCCACGCAATCCAACCGTGGCGAACCTGGGAGCCATCGCCGGTCGGGCGTTCCTCACGGCGACGGTTACAGGAGGCGACGTCGCGAGACGGAGCTCGCGATCCACCAGGAATGAGAAGCTCTTCCGGGCGGATCGGGATGAGGTGGAACTCAGGAATCAGCTTGGGCGAGGCCCGTCGGCCAACGCAGGGTGGGCGCGTGATTCTCCCAAGGCGATGGATAGGGATGGTTTGGCTTGCGGTCAGCCTGGTTGGGCTGGGACCCAACGTGGCGTGGGCCGGGGTGACACTGCATGTGTCGAAGCTGGGCGACGACTCCGACGGGCGCAGTTGGGCCACGGCCTATCGCACGATCCAGAAAGCGCTGGATTCGATCCCCGACCACGCGGGCGGGCACACGGTGGTGGTGCGACCCGACACGTACGTGGAAGCCAATCTCTCACCCAACCGCAAGGGCGCGGCGGGCGCGTACAACACGCTGGTGGGCGACTTCGACGGCCGGCTCGGGTCGGGAGCGACCGGGTGGTGCGTGATTGATTCCGGGGACGCGGCGAAGGGCTTCAAGAGCTGGGACTGGTGGTCGACCATCCGCGCCTCGGACAAGCACTGGCCGCACGGCAACAATGGCGAGACGTTCTCCAGCCTGATCTGGGACCGCTGGCGCCTGCAGCGCCTCTACACCTCGGGCGGTGACGCGGGGTTCTTTTGGGATCTCACCGACAAGAGCGGCGAGGAGTTCACCGTGGTGGTGGAGGACTGCGTGGGCGTTGGTCGTGCGTTTGGCGGCGGCGTGGTGTACCCGCGCGTGCGTCCGGGCGAGCCCAGCGTGTTCCGGCGATGCTACTTCCTCGCGCTGGACTGGGTGGGCGACACCGCGGCTGTGCTGCTGGGCGGGCGCGAGACGACCATGCCTACGGAGCCGCATGCCGTGTTCGAGGACTGCACCCTTGTGCATCCGGACAACGCGGTGGGGCTGTCCTACGCGAGCCAATGCGCGCGCGCCGTGTTTCGCGGCTGCCGCATGATCGTATTGAATTTCACACAGCCCGAGATGGGGAATCGTTCGACCGGCATTCTCTGCACCCAGGGGCACGGTCCGCAGGGCCGCATGCATCTCGATCTCGAGGACTGCGTGCTGGCCGGGGCGACACTGGTGACGCCTGGCAAGGAGGGCGAGGCGCTGACCTACACCACGCGCGGTCGCAACACCGCCTACGTGCAGTTCAAGCAGACTGTGCCGGAAGGGTTCGAACGCGTGAACGCGTGGCCGGCCGACCTGTTTGCGCGCATGGCGCCACCGGGTCGAAGCGCCGAGCTCGACGTCGCGGGGTCGCGTCCGCGGCTGACCAAGCTGCCCTTTGCCGTGCCGCGCGCGATGGAGAACACGCCAGTCGTGTTCCAGGGACGCGCGATCCAGGTGCTCAACCACCGCGACGACACGAAGTACAACACGGACGGTTACAAGGACAGCATGTACCTGTACGCGCTCGACCTGGTGACCGGCGACCAGATCGCGCGCTTCGGCGAGGGCCACTCCTTTGCGAGCGCGTTCGTGCACGACGGCGAGCTGAGCGTGTTCGCGAGCGAGGGCAGCAACCGGGACTGGTTTCAG
>CAZYJB010000515.1:0-4026 GCA_964647675.1 uncultured Verrucomicrobiota bacterium
TCCCATGATCTGGGACAATCTCCATGCCAACGACTACGACGTCCGCCGTTTCTATTGCGGTCCGTACTCGGGCCGGCCGCTGGCGTTGAAACAGGCCGTGTCGGGGATCCTCAGCAATCCCAACTGCGAACTCGCGCTGAACTTCGGCGCCTTTCACACCCTCGCGGCGTACATCCGCGCGCGCGAATCGTGGGATCCGCGCACCGCCTTTCTCGAGGCGATGAAGGCGTGGATGCCGGAGTTTGCGGTGGCGGGCGCACCGCTGGACTTCGCCGACGCCGTGCTGCTCGCGGACTGATATTATCTGCCGTTCGAGGACGGTGACGGAGCGGCGGCGTTGTTTGGGGCGTTTCGGGAGCTGCTCGCGCGCGAGCCGACCACCTGGGGCCCCGAGGCGGCCGCCCTTCGGGCGCGCGTCGTCCGGTTGCGCGACACTTGCGCGCGGCTGGCCGACCTGAGATCGCGCCCGTTGTTCTACGCCATTTGGCGGCGCGCGTGGGAACTGCGCGAGGAGTTGGATCTGGTGGACCGCTTCCTCACCGCGCAGCGCGCGGCAACGCAGGGGTTCGTCGCTGCGGGTTCGGATTTTCATCTGCCGGAGACCTACCGCGGCGGCTTCGTGAACCGCCTCCAGCGCCTGCTTCAACAGCGGGCCGACGGCACGTTCCTGCCCTCCGCCGGCCGGTGACGAGCGGTCCTTCCCTTTCATGAACGAGCCACTCATCCGACCTTACCACCTGGGCGACGAGACCGGCGCCTACCATGTCTGCTTCAAGACGGGGGATCACGGGCGCGACGGGGAACCGTTCTATCGCGAAGACCCGGATGCGCTGGGTCGCCTCTTCGTCGGTCCCTACCTGGCCTTCGAGCCGGGCCTGAGTCTCATCCTCGAGGACCGTGAAGGGATCTGCGGCTATGCCCTGGGGACCGCGGACTCGCGGCGATTCTACGATCGTTACGAGCGCGAGTGGCGACCGGCCTTGTGCGCGAGATTCCCCGAGCCGCAAGGCGATCCGGCTGGCTGGACCCGAGTGCAGCAGGCCTATTCCTGGTACCATCGCCCTGACTATTTCTGCCCGGAGCCTTACGACGCCTACCCCGCGCACCTGCACATCGACCTCCTGGAACGCGCGCAGGGACGGGGTATGGGACGGCGCATGTTGGAGCAGGTGATGGAGAACCTGCGTCGGGGAGGATGTCCCGGAGCGCACCTTGGTGTCAGCGTGCTGAATGTTCCCGCCCAGGGATTCTACCGGCGTCTCGGCTTCGAGGAACTGGCGCGCGTGGGGACCGAGACGGACGGCTGTATCTACCTGGGGAAACCACTATGAACTCGGCCGTCGGCTTCCTGAATCGGTACGTGGTGCCCGCCCTCACGGTGGTGAGTGACAACGTCTATCTCGCCGCCATCCGTGCCGGCATGGTGTCGGTGGTGCCGCTGACCATCATCGGCGGACTGTTTCTCGTGGCGGCTTACCTGCCGGTGGCGGGTTGGGAGGAGCGCATCAAGGATTTCCTTCCCCTGCTGAAGGCGCCGGTGACTGCGACCTTCGGACTACTCTCTGTCTTCGTCTCGTTCGCCATCGCCTACGACCTCGGTCGGACCCTCAAGCAGGAGGCGGTCGTCAGCGCGTCGATGGCCACGCTGGTGTTCCTGCTCGTGCAACTCGACATCCAGGCCGAGGACCAGGTGCTGGTCATGGACGGCCTCGGGTCGAAGGGATTGTTCACGGCGGTGCTGATTGCGCTGATCACGGTGCGCGTGCAGAAGTTCTTCACCGATCAAAAGCTCGTGATCCGTCTGCCCGAGAGCGTGCCGCCCATCGTGTACGAGTCGTTCCTCTCGCTGACACCCATGATCTTCCTGGTCCTGGTGTTCTGGCTGATCCGCTACGTCGCAGGCGTGGACATCAACCACTGGGTGCAGGTGGCGTTCAAGCCGCTGGTCTTCGCGCTCAACACGCTGCCCGGCATCCTCGTCTATGCGCTGGCCGTGGCGGTGCTGTGGTCGGTGGGCATCAATGGCGACAACGCGATGGACGCCATCGTCGCGCCGATCTTCCTGCAGTATCTCGCGGACAACGTGACGGCGATGACCCAGGGCCAGCCGCTGCCCTATGTGACGGCTTATGGATTCTTCACCACCTTCGTCAATGTGGGTGGTACCGGCGCCACCATCGCGCTGGCGCTGGTGATGCTCTACTCGCGCGAGCCCGGATATCGCAAGGTGAGCCGGCTGTCGCTGCCCACGCAGATCTTCCAGATCAACGAGCCCATCTTTTTCGGGTTCCCCATCGTCCTGAACCCGATCCTGATGGTGCCCTACGTGCTGAACGCGCTGATCCTCACGGGGGCGACGTATGTGTTGATGGACCTTCACATTCTGCAGCGGCCGTTTGTGAACGTGCCGTGGACCACACCCCCGATCATCGGCCACTACCTGGTCACGGGCGGTGATTGGAAGGCGGCGGTCTGGGGCGTCTGCTCGATCCTCATCGCCATGGCGGTGTACTGGCCATTTGCCAAGGCGGCCGAGCGCCGGCGTCTCGCGGCGGAGGCGAAGGGTACCGCGAGCGGCGCGTGAGCGGGGTTGGAACCCCTCCACCGTGGCGTCGGGAACTGGCGACCTGCGCCGTCCTGCGAGGAATGCGTTGGCCGCGCGTCGCGACGGCGGCAAACTGGGACGCATGATCCGCGCTGCGCTGTCGCTGCTCTTCTGCGTCGTTGTAACTCTCGCCTCCCGGGGCGCCGATTCCGCCGCGCCTGCCGAGGCACCCGCCCGATGGTGGAAGGGCAACCTCCACACCCATTCCCTGTGGAGCGATGGCGATGACTATCCCGAAATGATCGCCGCGTGGTACAAGGAGCGCGGCTACCACTTCCTCGCCTTCTCCGAACACAACACGCTCCAGCAGGGTGAGCGATGGTTCACTTACACGGCTGCGCGCGGCGGTGGCGCGGTGCTCGACCGCTATGTCGCGCGCCTCGGAGAGGGCTGGGTCGAAAGACGCGCCGTCCAGGGCACCAACCAGGTGCGACTCAAACCGCTGGACGAGATCCGCACGCGCTTCGACGAGGCCGACCGCTTCCTTCTGGTGCCGTCGATGGAGATTACCGACCGCCATCTCACCGCGCCGATCCACATCAACGCCACCAACCCCCGCGAGTTCGTGCCCGTCGCGGGCGGCACGAATGTCGTCGACGTGATGCAACGGAACGTCAACGCGGTGCTGGAACAGCGCCGGCGCACGGGACAGCCGATGTTCCCGCACATCAACCATCCGAACTTCGGCTGGGCCATCACCGCCGAGGAACTGATGCGCGTGGAGGGCGAGCGGTTCTTCGAGGTCTACAACGGCCATCCGTCGGTCTACAACGACGGTGACACGAACCACGCGGGCATGGACCGCGTCTGGGACATCGTGCTTACCTGGCGGTTGGGCGTGCTCGGATTGCCGCCCATGTTCGCCTTGGCCGTCGACGATTCGCACCACTACCACACCAATGCCGTCGGCCAGAGTAATCCCGGCCGTGGGTGGGTGATGGTGCGCGCGAAGCACCTGACCCCGGAGTCACTCGTGCGCGCGATGGAGGCGGGTGACTTCTACGCGAGCAGCGGGGTCGTCGTGACGGAAATCATTCGCGACGCGCGCTCCCTGCGCGTGCGTCTCGAGGCCCAGCCCGGGGTCACCTATCGCACCCAATTCATCGGCACGCGCCGCGGCTTCAATCGCACGAACGAACCCGTGCGCCTGGCCAGCGGCGATCCGGTGCGGGTCACACACCGCTACTCCGACGACGTCGGACGCGTCCTGGCTGAGGTGGAGGGAACCGAGGCGGCGTACACCTTCCAGGGGGACGAGTTGTATGTGCGCGCCCGCATCACGTCGTCGCGTGCCAAAGTGAACGGCTACCGGGCCGGTGAGTTTGAGTCGGCCTGGATCCAGCCGGTGCTGCCGTGATTCCGGAGTCGATGGCGAGGCGCGCTCAGGGAATGCGGTAGAAGGCGAGGCGCCCGACCGTCGC
>CAZYJB010000516.1:0-4021 GCA_964647675.1 uncultured Verrucomicrobiota bacterium
CGATCCAATTCCCGCCGCCGATTACTATTCGCTCTATGGCGTCTTTGCCTCGTCGCACGAACCGGCCGAGAAACCGCTGGTCGGCGAGGCCGCCGATCCCATCCGTTACGAGGCCTTTCAGACCGAACTCGCGCGTCGCGAGAAAGAGCGCGACGAATTCACGGCCTCCAAGGAAGCCGAGTACCGGAAACGGCTGCGCGAAACCGTGGGCGACCATTTGCTTGCGGCGCACGAATCCGCCGGGCTCGACGACGCCAAGCGTGAAGAGCTCGCACGTTCGCGGCAGTTGAGTCCGTTTGTCGTCTCGCGATGGAGGGAAGCGCTGAAGGCCGAGGCCGGGCTCCCGGAGATTCTCTTCGGCGCCTGGCGTCGTTATGCGAACCTCGCCACCAACGAATTCGCCACCCTTGCTCGGTCGGTGGCCACCGCCCCGGCCGGCGACGAGGCGTTGGCCGCACCCACCCGCGCACTGCTGGCCGGGGACGCACCCAAATCGCTGCGGGAAGTCGCGGACCGCTACAATCGCGTCTTCGCCGAAGCGGCCCACGAGGAAGTCCGCCGGTTCCTGGAATCGCCGGAGGCGCCCATCGCCATCGACCGGGATCAGGTGTTCCGCCTCTTCAACGTCCCGGACGCGCAGCGCAAGCGCGCCTTGCAGCGTGCCGTCGACGAACTGCACGCCACCCACCCCGGCGCGCCGCCGCGCGCCATGGTGCTGGCCGACAATGCCCAACCCACCGAGCCCGTCGTCTTCAAGCGCGGCAACCCGGGAAACCCGGGCGACAAAGTGCCGCGCCGCTTCCTGGAAATCCTCAGCGGCCCGGAGCGCAAGCCGTTCACCCAAGGCTCCGGCCGGCTCGAACTGGCGCGCGCCATCGCGTCGCCGGACAACCCGCTCACCGCGCGCGTCGGGGCGAACCGCATCTGGATCCAGCACTTCGGCGCGGGCCTGGTGCGCACGCCCGCGGATTTCGGCCTGCGCTCAGACCCGCCCACGCATCCTGGACTGCTCGACTGGCTCGCGCGCACCTGGATCGACGACGGCTGGTCGATGAAGAAACTGCACCGGCGCATCATCCTCTCGGCGGCGTGGCAGCAGTCGAGCGAAGCGAGTTCTGAACTCGAGCAGAAGGACCCCGAGAACCGCTGGCTTGCGCGACAGAGCCGGCGCCGGTTCGACTTCGAGGCCGGCCGCGATTTCCTGCTCCAGGCCACGGGCGAGCTCGACTTCTCGATGGGCGGCCAGGGCGTCGACATCGCGGGACAGGACACTGCGCGGCGCCGGACACTCTACGGCTTCGTGGAGCGTCAGAACCTCCCCGGGATTTTCCGTACCTTCGACTTCGCGAGCCCCGACACCTCCAGTGCGCAACGCTTCCAGACCACCGTCCCGCAGCAGGCGCTCTATTTCATGAACAGTCCGTTCGCCTTGGAGCAGGCGCGGCGTGTGGCCCACCGCGCCGAGGTGCTCGCCGAGCCTGATCTCGCGGGACGCATCCAACGGCTCTACGAACTCGTGTACCAGCGCCCGCCCGAACCGGCAGAAATCGCCGCTGCGGGCCGGTTCCTCGCCGCCGCCGGAGCGTCCGACGACGTCAGGAACCCGCCGCCGGAAAACAAGGCCACCCCTGGGCGACAGCGGATCCTCGATGAAGGAGAAGGAGCGGAAGTCGGACAAAGCCGCCGCCTCCCAGACGCCGGGAACCGCCATCCCGCTCTCGCCGTGGGAGCGCTACGCCCAGGTCCTGCTCATGTCGAACGAGGCCGTGTTCGTCGATTGATTCTTGAGACCAACGTTCAGCCGGCGAGTCCCAAGCGCTTCTGCACCTCGATGGCCAGCATCTCGTAGGCGGCCGAGGCCGCGCTGTAGGGATCGTAGTGGAGGATCGGCTTTCCGAAACTCGGCGCCTCGGCGAGGCGCGTCGTGCGCGGGATGACCGTGGGAAACACGAGATCGCCGAAGTGCTCGCGCACCTCCGCCACCACCTGCTGCGAGAGGCGTGTACGCCCGTCGAACATGGTCATCACCACGCCGAGCAGGTTGAGGCGGGGATTGATTCCACCGTCCCGCAATTGGTCGAACAGGCGGCGAATGGTCGAGATGCCTTCGAGCGCGTAGTACTCGCATTGCAAAGGCACGAGCAGGTGATCCGAAGCCGCGAGCGCGTTCAGCGTCAGGAGCCCCAGCGCCGGCGGACAGTCGAGCACCACGACATCGTAGTCGGCGCCGTCGACCAGCGGTGCGAGCAGGCCGCGCAACCGCGCGAGGCGGTCGTCGAACCTTCCGAGCTCCAACTCCACGCCGCACAAGTCGACCTCGCTGGGAATGACTGACAACCGCGCGAACGCGGTGGGCTTGATGCGCTCCGCCGCGGTGCCCTCGCCGAGCAGCGGCCCGTAAAGACTGCCGCCCTCCAGCTTTTCGAGACCGAGGCCGCTGGTGGCGTTGGCCTGCGGATCGAGGTCGACCAGCAGGACGCGACGCCCCGCCGCGGCCAGGCAGGCGGCGAGGTTGATCGAGGTGGTCGTCTTGCCAACGCCGCCCTTCTGGTTGGCGACGGCGAGGATGGGTGCAGGCACGGCGACGGAGTTCCCGAGTTAGGCCGTCTTGGCCAGATTCTTCGCGCCGTTCACGCGCGAGTTCACGCGCAGGCGCAGGCCGTTGAGCCGGATGAATCCCGTTGCGTCGCCCTGATTGTAGGCCTTGGTCGGGTCCGCCTCCATGGTCGCGATCTGCGGGTTGTAGAGACTGAACGGACTGCGGCGGCCGGCGGCGTAGATGCCGCCCTTGTAGAGCTTCACGCGCACCGTGCCGGACACGTTGCGCTGGCTCTCTTCGACCAGCGCCTGCAGGGCGAGGCGTTCAGGACTGAACCAGAATCCGTAATACACCAGCTCCGCGTACTTCGGAATCAACGAGTCGCGCAGATGCATCACCTCACGGTCCATGGTGAGGCTTTCGATCTGGCGGTGGGCGAAGTGCAGGATGCTGCCTCCCGGCGTCTCGTACACACCGCGGCTCTTCATGCCCACGAAGCGATTCTCGACCATGTCGACACGACCGACGCCGTGCCGGCCGCCCAGGCGGTTCAGGAGTCGCATGACCGCCAGGGGCGAGAGCTTCCGCCCGTTCACCGCCACGCAATCACCGCGTTCGAAGTCGAGCGTCACGTACTCGGCTTTGTCCGGCGCGTCCTCGGGAAGCACCGAAAGCGTGGTGAACTTGTCGCGGTTCGAGGGATGCCCGGCGTCGAACCATGGATCCTCCAGGATGCCCGCCTCGTAGGAGATGTGCAGGAGGTTGCGGTCCATCGAGTATGGCTTCTTGGCACTCGCCTGCACCGGCACGCCCTTCGCCGCGCAGTACTCGATCATCTCCTGCCGGCCGGGAAACTGCTTGCGGAACGGCTCGTCCCGCCACGGCGCAAGGATGTCCAGCTCGGGCGCCAACGCCGCCGCGGTGAGCTCGAAGCGCACCTGGTCGTTGCCCTTGCCCGTCGCGCCGTGCGCGATGGCATCGGCCTTCTCCGCGCGCGCGATCTCGATCATGCGCTTGGCGATCAGGGGCCGCGCGATGGAGGTCCCCAGAAAATACTGCCCCTCGTAGATCGCGCCGGCGCGGATCATGGGGAAGATGAAATCCCGAGCGAACTCGTCCTCGAGGTTGTCGATGTAGATCTTGGACGCGCCCGTCTTCTTCGCCTTGCGATCCAACCCCTTCAACTCCTCGTCCTGCCCGATGTTCGCGCAGAACGCGATCACCTCAGCCTGATACGTTTCCTTGATCCACGACAGGAGCACCGACGTGTCCAATCCGCCCGAGTACGCGAGAACGATTTTCATGAATGCTTCGGTCTGACGGCCGCGAAAGGCCGGGGGCGAAGTCAACGCCAGCCGGGCCGCGCGGTAAACGGAATTTCATGACTCATGCGACTCCACCTGCCGCCGGACCATTTCCTGATAGCGACCGCCCGCCGCCATGAGCTGATCGTGGGTGCCGCGCTCGACGATGCGCCCCTCC
>CAZYJB010000517.1:0-4016 GCA_964647675.1 uncultured Verrucomicrobiota bacterium
CCTGACACGCGCCCACCGGTCGTCGCCATCCTCTCGCCCGCCCAGGATTCCCTCGTCGACACCGATACCCTCGGTGTCTCCGGATCCGCCCGCGAAGCGTTTCCCTTCGACTCCGGCATCAGCAACGTCCTGGTCCAGGTCAACGGTGGCGCGTTCACCAATGCCGTCGGCGCCGAGTCCTGGTCCGCCGTCCTCACCCTGCCCCCGGGCACCAATGTGATCCGTGCGGTGGCCGTCGATTTTGCGGGGAATCGCAGCATCGCCGACAGCGTCGTGGTGCGCTTTCTCAACCCGACCAACGATTACTTCGCGCTGTCAGTGCAGCTCGACGGCACGGGAGGCCTCGTGTCCTCGCGCAACGACCAGGCGACCCGTGAACCCGGCGAACCGTTCCATGCCGGCAACGACGGCGGACGCTCGGTCTGGTACTGGTGGCATGCCCCCACCGAAGGAGTCCTGACCCTCGACACCGCGTCCACCTCCCTCGACACCCTCCTCGCGGTGTATTCCGGCGACAGCCTCACCAACCTCACCGAGATCGTCTCCAACGACGATGCCTTCGCCGGCAGCGGCTGGAGCGAGATCAGCCTCGCGGTCGCCAGCAACCGCGTCTATCGCATCGCCGTCGACGCGTACGGCGCTGCCACCGGCGAGTTCGCGCTCCAGTACATCTTCACCCCCGCCCAGGCGGGTTCCTTCCAGAACCTGGCGGTCGGCTCCGCCGTCGGCGGCGCCGTCTCACCTCCGGGCGGCGCGTTTCCCGAGGGCGCCCGCGTCACGATCACCGCCGTCCCCGATCCCGACTTCGCCTTCGTCGGTTGGGAGGGTGACCTCGCCTCGTCCGAGAACCCCATCACCCTCACCATGTCCCGGAACTACCGGCTCACGCCCCGGTTCCAAACTGTCCGGTTTACCGACGATTTCGAGACCGGCGATCTCACGCGGATCCCGTGGGTGCCCTCGTCGCCGGGCTGGTTTGTCCAGACCAACGAACCGCCCCGCACCGGGTTCTCGGCTCGCACCCCGACGCTCGCCGGACGCCAAAGCGCCAGCCTCGTCCTCACCACCAACCTCGGACCCGGCCCCGTCTCCTTCGACATCCGCCTCAGCAGCGAACCTGCCTGGGACGTGCTCGAGTTTCTCATCGACGGCACGGTGGTGCGCCGTTGGTCGGGCGAGGTTCCCTGGCAGACCGTGACCTTCAACCAGAGCGGGGGCACCCACACTTTTACCTGGCGGTACTCCAAGGATCCGAGCTTCGAGGCCGGCCTCGACACCGCGTTTCTCGACAACCTGTACTTCCCGCCGCCGCGTCCCGCCGGCGGGTCCGAACGCCCCACGCTCGGCATCCGGCTTTTCTCCGAAGGGCCGCAGATCACGCTCGAGGGCGAGGCCGGCGTCGTTTACGAGATCCAATCGGCACCCTCTGCTGGCGGGCCCTGGACAACCTTCGCGACCCAATCCTCACCCAGCGGCATCATCAATGCCCTCGATGTGCAGGGCGTCGGCGCATCCCAGCGGTTCTACCGCGCCCGGGTCCGGTAGCCGCCGAACGGGCACTCGTCGGAACCGCGAACCCGTTCGCCGGAGCCCCCACGCGCTTGTCCGCCGGGGGGCGGTCGCCTAAACAGGGCGCTCATGCGCCTTTCCAACCTCGGATGGCTCGCTTCCCTCGTGCTCGGCGCGGGCTTCTCAGCCGATGCCGCCACGTCGTCCCTCGGTCGTCCGGCCCTGGTGTTCACCAACGGGGTCTGCCGCCTGGAGGCCGATTTGCGCGGCGGCGCTCTCGGACAGTTCGCGCGGACCCCGGACGGCATCAATCCGCTGCAATGGAACCTGCCGAAGCCGGGCGAAGACGCGGTCCGCGGGTTCGGTCATTTTCTCTGCCTTGACCGTTGGGGCCCGGCCTCCGATGCGGAGGCGGCGAAGGGAATGCCGTATCATGGCGAGGCGGCGTCGGTTGTCTGGCAGGTCCAGCAGGACGTGGTGCTGAACGGCACGCGTTGGGAGGGCGCGATGTCGGCGCGCCTGCCGCTGGCGGGGCTCACCGTGAAACGGCGCGTCGAGATGTCGCGCCGGGAAGCCGTGGTGGTGGTCCACGAAGAGATCACCAATGAGAATGCCCTCGGGCGCCTCTACAACATCGTGCAGCACCCGACCCTCGGGGGGCCCTTCCTCGACACCGACACGCTGGTGGATTGCAACGGGCGGCGTGGCTTCGCGCAGGGCGGTGCGCTGCCGTATCCGGAGGAACCCTCCGCCTATTGGCCGCGCGCGATGACCCGCGACGGTGCCTCGGTGGACATCCGGCGCCTGGGCGCGGACCCGGAGCCCGACGTCGTGAGCTACGTGATCGACGACCAGCTGGGTTGGGTCACCGCCACGAGCCCGACGCAGGGGTTGGTGGTGGGTTACGCTTGGAAGACGTTGGATTATCCGTGGGTCAGCCATTGGCGCGATGTGCGTGACGGCAGACCCGCGGCGCGTGGACTCGAGTTCGGCAGCACGGGCTTGCACCAGCCGTATCCGGTCCTGGTGAAGAAGGGCACGATCTGGGAACGGCCCCTCTACGAGTACCTGGATGCCGGCCAGACCGTGCGGAAGTCCTATCTCATGTTCCTCGCCGCGGTGCCCAAGGACTTCGCCGGCGTGCACGCCGTGTCGGTGGTCCAGGGGCGTGTGACTTTGAAGGAACGTGGCGCGCGTGCGCGCGAGGTGGCGCTCGACGCGGGCAACCTTCGCTTTCCCTGAGCTGTGATCATGACACTTCCGCAACAGGAGAGGCGCGGCGCGACGGGGTTGCCTCGCGGCGGATGGGTGGCCCTCGTTGCCGCCCTCGGAACGATGACAGCCATCACCCTCCGGGCCCAGGTGCCCGAGGGCACCGTGCCCAAGGTGGCCGCCGGCCTCGAACTCACGCGTTGGGCACGGGAGCCGATGCTGCGCAGTCCGGTGGCGCTGTCGTTCGACGACCAGGGTCGACTCTACGTCGCCGAGACGGCGCGACGGGGGACCGTGGACATCGATATCCGCGCGCATCCGGAGTGGTTGCTGGATGATCTTGGCAGCCAATCGGTCGACGAGCTGCGCCGCTATTTCCAGGTGCGCATGGCGCCCGACCGGAGCGGCGACAACACCGGCTGGCTGCGCGATCTCAATGGCGATGGCAGCCATGACTGGCATGACCTCACCATGGTGAAGGAAAAGGTGCACCTTCTCGAGGATCGCTCGGGATCCGGCCGCGCCGACCTGGCGAAGGTGTTCTTCGAGGGGTTCCACGAGGAGATCACCGGCGTCATCGCCGGCGTCTTGCCGTGGGGACCGGACGTCTTCGTCACCATCTATCCCGACCTCTGGCGCCTGCGGGATACCGACGGCGATGGTGTGGCGGACTCCCAGGAATCCGTGGCGCGCGGCTTCGGCGTCCACGCGGCCTTCGATGGTCACGATCTGCACGGACTCACCGAGGGTCCGGACGGCCGACTCTATTTCTCGGTGGGCGACAATGGATTCTCGGTGACCAATCGCGAAGGCCGCGTTTTGCACCATCCGAACACCGGTGGCGTGCTGCGCATGGATCCGGACGGATCGAACCTCGAGGTCTACGCCACGGGATTGAGGAATCCCCAGGAGATCGCCTTCGATGAGTTCGGCAACTGGTTCACGGTCGACAACGACGGCGATCTCAAGGGTGAACGCGAGCGCTTCGTCTTCATCGCCGAGGGCAGCGATTCGGGCTGGCGTCTGCACTGGCAGTTTCGCGATGCCGGCTGGGCACGGCAGACCCGCGCGCCGGACTTCAACCCGTGGACCGACGAGCGGATGTGGGTGCCGCACTTTCCCGGGCAGCCCGCGCATATTCTTCCCGCCATCACCAACTACTCGGTGGGACCGGGATCCTTCAAATACAACCCCGGCACAGCCCTCAACACGCACTACCAGGGACACTTCTTTCTGATCCAATTCCCGGTGGCCAAGGTGACCGCGTTCCAGGTGACGCCTCGGGGCGCCGGCTT
>CAZYJB010000518.1:0-4009 GCA_964647675.1 uncultured Verrucomicrobiota bacterium
CTCACCGGCCACGGCGAGTCCCACCTCAACCCCGAGGGCGTGCTGCTCTCCAACGGCCCGCTCAGTTCCGCGGTCGGCCAGGCCCAGGGTATCGCCCTCGCCGACCGCACCGCTGGTCGCGACCGCGTCACGCTGCTCATCGTCTCCGACGGCGCTTCGATGGAGGGCGAAGCCAAGGAGGGTTTCGCCGCGATCCCCGGCCTCGCGCTCAAAGGCCGCGTCAATCCCTTCGTGCTGATCCTCTCGGACAACGACACCAAGCTCTCGGGACGCATCACCAAGGATTCATTCTCCATGCAGCCGTCGTTCGAGGCCATGGACGACCTCGGCTGGCGGGTGACGAAGGTGCCCAATGGCCACGATCTGCCGGCGGTCTACCTCGCCCTCGAGAAGGCTATCGCGGACGCCCAGGCCGACCCCACGCGCCCGGTCTGCCTCTGGATCAAGACGATCAAGGGCTACGGCATCAAATCGACCGAGGAGAACGCCGCCGGCGGTCACGGCTTCCCGCTGGCCAACGGCGAGAAGATCCAGGACTGGCTCACCGAGATCTACCGCGGTGCGACGCCCCCCGCCGAACTCGCCCAATGGGCGTCCGAGCTCCGCGCCGAATGGGAACGCAAGGAGGCCGAAAAGAAGGCCAAGGCCGCCGCGGCGCCCGCCGCCGCCAACGCCGCACCTGCGGTCAAGAAGGACAAGGTCCAGGCCGGCCTCGCCAAGGGCGCCATCCGCGCCGCCATCGACGGCTTCCCGGTCTTCTCGATCAGCTCCGATGTGCAAGGCTCGACCGGCATCAGCCCCTTCCAGAAGACGTTCCCCGATCGTTTCCTCGAGGTCGGCATCGCCGAGGCCAACATGATCAGCGTCGGCGCCGGCTACGCCAAGATGGGCTTCATCCCCATCGTCGACACTTTCGGCCAGTTCGGCGTCACCAAGGGCAACCTGCCGCTCACCATGGCGGCACTCTCCCAGGCGCCGGTGATCGCACTCTTCTCCCACGTTGGTTTTCAGGACGCCGCCGATGGCGCCAGCCACCAGGCCACCACCTACCTCGCCGCGGTGAGCTCGATCCCGCACACCGTCGTCCTCTGCCCGAGCTGCAGCGACGAGGCCGAGGCGCTCATGTACGAGGCGATCCGGCGCCAGGCCGAGGACCGCCAGGCAGGCCGCGACGGCGAGACCTACATCTTCTTCGTCGGCCGCGAGAACTACCCGGTCTCCTGGGTGGAGGGCGCGACCTACCCATGGGGCACGGCCCAGGTGCTCACCGAAGGCACTGATGTCGTTCTGGTCGGCACCGGCGTGCTGCTGAACAAGGCCATCGAGGCCGGCAAGATCCTCGCGCAACAGGGTGTGCGCGCCACGGTCATCAATCATCCGTTCGTGAACCGCCCCGACCTGTCGACGATCGGCGCCGCGGTCGAGCAGTGCCGCGGACGCCTCGTGACCATCGAAGACCACCAGGAAGTCGGCGGCATGGGGGCCCAACTCTCCCACGCCCTCAGTGCGGCCGGCATTCCGCATACCGCACGAACGCTCGGCATCCGCGGCGAGTTCGGACAGAGCGCCTACCTCGCGGAGCACCTGTATCAGAAGCACGGTTTGACCGGCCCGAAGATGGCCGAGGCCGCGCTGGCGTTGATCGGGAAGCGCTGAGCCGGAGGCCGGGCCGTTCCGGCGTGCAATCCATGGCGGGCCGGGGACTCGCGCCAGGGCGCGGTCTTGGCGGCCTACGCGAAATCGGTGCAAACCCAGGGCCGGGTTCAGCTTCGCGCCGTGCAACCGGAGTCTTCCGGTGCGGACCGCCTCGAAGGCTTCGCCGCCTCGCGCGCCCTCCAATATCCCACGCCGCAGTTTCCCACTCACTTTTCCGACGGGTCTAGGGCTCGTGCGCCACCTCGGCCCCGCGGATCTCACGGAACTGTCGGCTCGCGAGCACCACCTCGATCGCGGACGACACGCGGTAGCCCTCCTCCGCCAGGCGCGCCTTCATTTCAGCCAGCAACGGCTTGTCCGACAACCGCACGCCGCGTCCCAGCGCGTAGCCCAGCAGTTTCCGGCAGAACTGCGTGAGGAACACCTCGCGCCGTTGCTCGAGCAGATACCGGCGCAATCCCGCCGCCCCGCTCACCCTCGCGCCATCCGGCAGGGTCACCAACATGTCCAGGGCGCGGTCCGCGGCGTCCCGCTCGCGCGCGCGGCCGATGGCGTCGAACCCCTCCAGCGCAAAGCCGTAGGCGTCAATGTGCCGGTGACACCCCGCACACTCGGGCACACTGCTGTGACGCTCCACCATCTGACGCAGGGTCATGCCTTCCGTGCCGGACTCGTCCTCCGGCAACTGCGGCACGTTCTTGGGCGGCTTGGGTAACTTGAAACCGAGAAGCACCTCGGCCACCCAGTTGCCGCGCAGGATGGGACTGGTGCGCGAGGCCCCCGACTGCTTGGCCAGGGTCGCGCCCAGGCCGAGCACACCACCGCGTCCTCGTTCGCGCATGCCCGACACGCGCCGCCATCCCTCGCCCGTCACGCCCGACACGCCGTAGAACTTCGCCAGGGCCTCGTTGAGCATCGCATGATCCGAATCCAGCAACTCCAGCACCGAACGGTCCTCCGCGAAGAAGTCCGTGAAGAACTGGATGGCCTCCTCGTAGAGCGGACCGCGTGCGGCCTGGAACTCCGGGAAATGCCGTTCACTCTTCTCGTCCAGTTCGTCGAACCCATGCACATGGAGCCACTGGCAGCCGAACTCGATAGCCAGGCGGCGCACACGGGGATCGCGCAGCATGCGTCGCGCCTCGTTCAGCAGACCCACAGGGTTGCGCAGCCGTCCTTGCGCCGCGGCGTCGCGCAACGCCTCGTCGGGCGCCGAAGACCACAGGAAATAACTCAAGCGCGTGGCGATCTCCCAGTCCGTCACGGGCACGGACTCGCTTCCCGGCCCCGGCACTTCGGGACGGTACAGAAAGGCCGGCGAAACCAGCACGCGAGCCAGGACCGCGCGCCACGCCTCGTCATGCGGCAGGCCCGTGGTCCGCAGCCCGTCGTAAAGTCCGCGCAAGCTGGCGCGGGTCGATTCGTCGAGCGGACGCCGGAACGCGTGCGCCGCCAACCGCAGCAACGCCTCCCACTGTGCGCCCTCGGACTCGACGAGGCGCCGGCGGAACGCCTCGGCAGCCTCCATGATCGGCTTGCGGTGGGGTTCGAACAGCGCCGGATTGCTGTCCTGGGTGGCGTACTCCATCAACTGCTGGAACGCATCCACGAGGCCGAACGCGTCGTGACTGACGAAGTGCAGTTCGTCCCACAACCGGTCAATCTCGCGCCGCGCAGCATCGTCCAGCACCAGACGTTTGAGGGCGTCGTCCTCACGATGATAGAGCGCCAGCGTCACCGCTTCGTCCACCGGCACGACGCGCGGATAACACACCGCCGCCGGAAACCAGCGACGCACGGTGTCCATCGCGGCAAGCACCCGCGCCTCGGCTCGGCTGCCCGCGTTCACCAGCACCGGTTCGCCGGCCCGCAGGACTTTCGTGTCTCCCGCCTCCGACGACGTGACCCGCACCTGCACCGTGCCCTCCGCACCCGCGCCACGTTCCAGGCGCGCGGTGGTCACCAATCGGGCACCCGCCATGAGATCCGCGGGCAACCGCACTTCGACAATCGACGGCGCGGACACGCAGAGACCGGCGGCATCCACCGCCGCGCCCCCGGGTGCCTTTCCAAAGACTTCCCGCGGCAGTCCATGGGCGACTTCGGAGGCGAATGACCGCCACGCGGCGGGCAGCTGCAGCCCGAGCCCGCGCACCACCGTCAGCAACGGACCGTGCACGGCCAGCAATTCTTCGCGCAACCGGCGGTCCGCCTCCGTCCGCTTGGCCGGCTCACCCATGCCCGCGAGCAACTCCTGAAACGCCAAGGCCAGGCGTTCACGATCCGCCACCGATTCAGCCGCCTGCCACTGCGCGAGCACCGATCCTTCCGGCACGGTCCAGCCGCTGTCCCC
>CAZYJB010000519.1:0-4004 GCA_964647675.1 uncultured Verrucomicrobiota bacterium
CATCGACGAATCCCTCCTCGGTGACGCGTCGCGTGGTGGGCCAGGGCACGGGCAGCGGCGAGTGCCGCGCCGCGGTGGTGGCCGGGGTCCAGTCCAGATGCGACGGTTCGTTGAAGTCGCCCGTCACAAAAACCGGCACTCCCTCGCGCTTGGCCACGGCAATCTCCGCGATCAGACGTTCCAGCGGTCCACCGCGCGCCGAGCGGGCCGCGCGCACGGCTTCCTCGGCGGTCTTGAAAAACGGGGCATCTCCGTACGGGATATCGAGCAGTTGGTAAGGCTGATAGGGACTGGCCGGGAAATGCGCGTTGAAGATCCAAACGCGCCGACCGGAGGGCAGCTTCACCGCCACGCCCCATTTGGCTGGTGTCGATTCGAGCACGGGATGGCGGGAGAGGATGGCCGTGCGACCGCCCTGCTCGGCGCAGTGCCAGCCGAGGATCCGCGCGAGCTCGCGGGCGCGGTCAGGCCGCTGCTCGCCTTCCCGCGCGATGCCCTCGGTCTCCTGGAGTCCGACGAGGTCCGCCTTCGCCGCACGAATCACCGCGGCGCTGCGTTCCAACGGCTGTTTGCCGGCATCGCCGCCATGCCAGAGATTGAACGTCATCACGCGCAGGGATTCGGCGGCGACCGATGGAAGCGCGCAGGTGACCATCATCACCGCGAGCATCCAGCTGGCGGTTGCGAGGCAGCGGAGTCGAAACACCCCCGTCAAAGGCACCGAGCCTCCGCGCGAAGTCCGACGGGGGATCCGCAAATCGAGCGTACGCAGAACCGGGCGGTGCATGGCGCAATCATCGGTGCAATCGAGCCCCGTCGTCGAGCCGGCTCGCCCTGGTCATGGTCCGGTCCGCCCCATTTCCCGTGAAGGCGCCGCTCTCCGGAGTCATGGTGACGATCGATGGGAACGGCCGCGTGCGTGGTGACCTGGTGCCAGCGGGGCTGGGTGCCGTCCCGCGCCGGCGGCCCTCGACGTCAACCTGCGGAGGCTCCCGTGGCCCGCGCGCGGGTCGCCTCCGCCTGGGCACCACGCATGAACCCGCACTTCGCCGCCTGGGCCATCGAAGCGGACGAGTTTCCGGCCGATGGTTTTGCCTCCGACCGCCTGGCCTTCCTGCTGCGCTATGCCGTCCTGGCTCCGTCTCCGCACAACACCCAGCCGTGGCTGTTCCGTGTGCAGTTCAGCGATGTCGAACTGTATGCGGATCGCCGGCGTCACCTGGCGGTCACCGATCCGAACGGCCGCGAACTGACGCTGGCCTGCGGGGCGGCCCTCTTCAACCTGCGCGTGGCCGCGGGATACTTTGGCCAGGGGTACGCCACCGAACTGCTGCCGGATCCGCGGCGTCCCCATTTCCTCGCGCGGCTGGCGCTCGGCCCTCCGGTGGAGTCGAGCGCGGAGTGCATCGTCCTGTTCGGCGCCATCGCCGAACGCCGCACCAACCGCGAACCGTTCCTTTCCGACCCACCGGCCGCCGCGAGCCTCGAACTCGTCATGGCCGCCGCCGCGCGCGAGGGCGCGTGGGTGGAGGCATTGATGGATGACGATCGGCGCGGGGAGGTCGCCGCGCTCGTTTCGCAGGCCGACCGCATCCAGTGGGGCGACCGCGCCTTCCGTGCGGAACTGGCGCGCTGGTTGCGCACCGATCCCGAACACCAGGCGGACGGGATTCCGGCCCGCGAACTCGGCGTCTCGGACTGGCTGGCCTTCGCCGGGCCCGCCCTCGTCCGGACCTTCAATCGCGGCAACAACCAAGCGGCGCGGGATGCCGACATCGCCGTCCACTCCCCGGCCCTGTTGGTGGTGGGAACCGACAACGACCGACCCGCGGACTGGCTGGTGGCGGGGCAGGCGATGGAATCGGTGCTGCTGCATCTGCAGGCGGAGGGACTCGCCGCGTCGCACCTGAATCAGGCCATCGAAATACCGGAGACTCGTCACGAACTTGCCCGGGTCTGTGGTCGCTGCGGCCACCCGCAAATCCTGCTGCGCGTCGGTCGCGGACCCGTGGTGCCAGCGACGCCCCGCCGTGATCTGCGTCACGTGCTGCTGGCGCAGGATCACACCAAGGACCCGCCCCATTGAACCGAACGCACGTGCTGGGCGAGATACCGCGGGAAACCTCGGTTCTAGAGCGCCCGCTTGCGCTTCGCCGTCCTGGCCTTCGCCGGCTTCTCCCCCTTGACTGACGTGGAGCCCGTCCGCGTGCGCCGTGAAAAGGGGCACCCGGACGGGCTCCCAAGGAATCGCTGGCGAAGAGCAGCGCGGAGGATAGTGTCCGTGGTCGACGTCCATGAACGCGAACTCCGCCGGATCTCTGCACGCGTCGCGGCATTCCTCATCGGGCCACCGTCGGGCGGTGCCGAAACCGTCGAATCGAGGACGTTGGCCGGCCTGGATCGTCAGCCTCGTGATGGCGGGCGTGTTGCCCGCTTCCTCGCCCGCCGCCAACGATCCGCCTGAGAAAAAGGCGGAGCACCGCGACGGGCCACCGGACGCCACTGCCCGGCCCGCGGGACCGACTCCGGGTCGCACCGAGAGCACTCCGCCCAACGGCTCGGGAAAGCCGCCGGAGAAATGCGAGACCGTTCACCAAACCGTCGAGCAGCAGACCACCACCGTGGAGGAGGTGACGGTGACCGCGGTGCAGGAAGTCAGGGCGCTGGAGGTGTCCCATGCTCTCCACGAGGTGCCCGGACTTTGGACGTTCGAGGAGTTGGTGCACCACACGAAGGGCCGGCCTCGAGTCATCAGCGTGCCGGCCTGCAACGATCCGCGTTACCCGCTGCCCAGCTATTCCTGGGTCGGCGTTCAGCCACTGCTCTCCTATCGGACATCCCGCGACACGCTGCGGCTCCAGCGGTTCGAATGCGAAATCGAGGTGGACGCTGACTGGCGGCCTGCTGACAGCCTTTTCACGCTGGTGGCGGGTTCGACCCGGTTCCAGGTCGCGCTCGAGCGATGGGATCACCCCGGGATCGTTTTCACCGAAGACCCCACCGGTCGCGCCTCCCACCCGGTGGCCGTCGGCATCCTGCGGGGCGTCTCGTCCCAGAAATCGCGCCTTCGCTGCGTGCTTTCCTTTGCGTTTCCGGAAGCGGCCTCGGGTGGTGCCCCCGAACTGCGGCCTGGCGATGCGATCTACTTGAGCGCGGATCCTGCTTCGAGCGCTCCGCCAGGACAGGCTCTGCCGCATTTTCTACTTGTCGATCGCCGGGCCGACGCCACGTCCACGCTGCTTCTGGTCGAGAAAACCGGCGCGATTGCGGGCATGGTCCCGGCCCTGAACGAACTCGAACTCGCCGCGTCCTGCACGGTGCTGCACCTGATTCCGAGGTAGGGAACTCCGCGTGGTCGTCTCCGCGCAGTCGCCGGGGCTCCGGTGATCAACGGGGTAGGGCCGGATCGTCGCGCCAGATCCAGACCAGTGTGTCGGCGAGGGTTTGCTCGAAGACCTTGCGATCGCAGTGTCCGGTCGCCTTGCTGAAGACGTAGCGGTACGCGTAGCCCTTCGCCTTGAGTGCCTCGGCCGTGCGTTCGCCGGCCATGACCCAATTGCGGTGGGTCGATTCGGGATCCTTCGCGCGATTGTCGTTCTCCGAGACGTGCGTGAAGATACGCAGCGGCTTTCGGGAGGTGCTTTCGAGGAGCTTCATCGACGAGTGATACTCCCACGCCCCGAAGGGAAAGGCGGCTTCCTCCGGAGCGTCGTCGTCCTGCTGATCCACGAAGGTGCCTGAGTAGGCGATGAGACGCCGGAAAAGATCGGGTCGGAACCAGCCCATGCTCAGTGCGGCGGCGCCCCCAGAACTGCAGCCCATCACGGCCCGATCCGAGGGATTGTCGCTCAACGCCAGTTGGGGATAGGCCGCGCGGATCTCCGCCTGCGCGAGAACGGCGGGGAATACTTCGCCATGAATAAACCGCGCGAGCCGGTCGGACATGGTGTCGTACTCGAGTCCGCGCTGACTGTTCTTGCTGTCGCTCCCGCCATTCTCGACGG
>CAZYJB010000520.1:0-4002 GCA_964647675.1 uncultured Verrucomicrobiota bacterium
GGTGGCCGCCCGGCCACATCATTGGCTACGAACACACCTTCGTGCATACCGTCGCGGACCTTGTGACGAACGTGGTGCAGCGCAAAAACACGCACCCGACGTTCGAGGACGGACTGCAGTGCCAGAAGGTGCTGGACGCCGTGACCGCGTCGGTGAAGACGCGCGAGTGGGCAAAGGTCTGATCAGGCTTCGAACGACTTGCCGCAGCCGCATGACTGGCGGGCGTTCGGGTTGCTGATCTTGAACCCGCCGCCCGTCAGTGCCTCGGAGAAATCCACGACCGCGCCGCGCAGGTAGGCGGCGCTGAACTCGTCGACGAGCACGTGGACACCATGGAAGGTCTGGTCATTGTCGCCGCTGCGCTGTTCGTCGAAGACCATGCCGTACTGGAGGCCCGAGCAGCCGCCGCCCTCGACATAGACGCGCAGGTGCTTGCCCGCGTTGGCGGGATCACGCTCGGTCATCGCGCGCACCTCACGGGCGGCACTTTCGGTGAGGGTCACGATCGGTTCGGCGGCGGTAGCGGTGCTCATGTCAGACGGGCGAACGCTAGCAGCACCGGGCGGTAGCGTCAAACCACCGGTCCCCTCAGCGGGCGCGCAGATGCATGGCGCGCTGGCGGAACGCGTTGGTGCTGGCCGGGAAAAGCGTGGCCAGGGACTCGAACAGCGCGGCCGCCTGGTCCCGCAATCCCAGGGCCTCGGAAAGGCGCGCCGCCTCGAGTCCGGCACGGCGCGTCCAGGACGGGGACGCCGTTTCGCCGGGGCGCAGGTTGCGCCCGTGAAAGACGTTGAGGTACTGGGCGAGGGCCTGCTGGCGCAGCGGGGTGCGGCCGGGTTCGGTGGTGCGTTCGGCCTGTTTCTCGGCCACGAGCCCGAGCCCGAGCTCGGCCTGGCTGCGCGCGCTCACGTCGGCCTGCGGCGCGGCGATCACGCGTCCGTAGAGTTCCGCGGCCAGGGCGTAGGAGGCCGGGGACGATGCCGGATCGAGCTCGGCGCGTTGCAGGTGGCAGCCGGCGAGTTTGCCTTGGGCGAGCAAGGCTTCGCGCGACTGCGGGAATTGATCCACGACCCGCGCGAAGGCGGCCATGGCGTCGGTCAGTCGGTTGTCGCTTTCCGGCTCGGCGAGGAAGCAGTCGCCGTAGGCAAAGT
This sequence comes from uncultured Verrucomicrobiota bacterium, assembly GCA_964647675.1. Taxonomy (GTDB): domain Bacteria; phylum Verrucomicrobiota; class Verrucomicrobiia; order Limisphaerales; family CAIMTB01; genus CAIMTB01. The sequence continues at coordinate 1,152 of CAZYJB010000520.1, forward strand.
AGGCTTGGGCGACGAGTTCCGCCGGGATGGGGGAGTTGGTGACCGCGGGCGGACCGTGCTCGATCAGCCAGCGGAAATACTTTTTCGCATCGCGGTAGCCCTGGCGCTGGAAAGCGGCGCGGCCCGCGAGCAGACGTGCCTCATGGGTCAGCCGCGTGATCGGCCAGTTGGTGCGCTGATACACGAGCTGGTAGCCGGCCTCGGCGGCTTCGAACTCGCCGCGCTGGTAGAGGTGGTCGCCGACCCACATCTGCGCTTGTTGCGCATTGGCGTCGTTGGGGAAGCGCGCGAGGTAGTTGGTGAACAGGCCATAGGCGCGGGGCAGTTCGCCGGTCTTGAAGGCGGCCCAGGCGCGCTCGAATTCGGCGCGCGGCAGGACGGGATGGGTCGGGTAGGAGCGCGTCCAGTCGTCGAGCTGGACCAGCGCATTGGTCCAGTTGCCGGCGCGCAGGAAGGAGCGCGCGACCGCGAGCCGGATCTCGGGGAGGGCGGGGGAGTCGACCAGGCGCGTGGCGAGCTGCTGGCGCATTTCGGCGGCGCGCTCGGCCGGGTAAAGGCGCGAGAGGGTCTGCCCAAAGAGATCGCGCGTGTCGTCGCGGAAGTCGCCGTTGGGAAACTCGAGAATCGCGCGTTCGGCGAGGCGGCTGGCAGTGGGGGCATCCCCGGCATCCAAAGCAGCGATGGCGCCCTGGTAGAGCGCGCGTTCGAGCAGGCCGGCGCGCATCCCCGGCACGCGCGCATGCCGGGCGAGGAAGTCGAGGTAATGCGCGAGGGCGGGCGCGTGTTCGCCGAGTTGCTGGCGGCAGTCCGCCAGCTTGAACGTCGCGATCGCGCCGAGCGCGGTGTCCCCGAGATTCGTGGACGCCGTCTGGAAGGCGGCAGCGGCGGCGGCGAGCTGGCCGCCCGCGGATTCGCACCAGCCGAGGTTGAACCAGGCACGCCCCGGGAGCGGTGCGGGGGGCGCGTTGGAAAGGACGGTGAGGAGAAGGCTGCGCGCCTCCGCGAGCAGCGGCGCCGGGGGCGGCGCGGTGCCGAAATACTGCTGGAGGCGGAACTCGGCGAGCACCACGCGCGCGGCGGCGGCGCCGGAATCGGACGCCGCCCCGGCGGAAAACCGCTGCACGAGCGCGAGGGCCGGCTCGAACTGGGCCGGAGTGAGCGGGAGATCGGCGATGCCGAGGAGCGCCTCGCGCTGCCACTCGGCAGGGGTGCCGTCGGCGAGGACATTGGTGTAGGCCGCGAGCGCTTCACCGGGCCGGGCGGCCGCCTGCAGAATGTCGGCCCGGTAGAGCAGCGAGCGCGCGAGGAGATCGCGCGACGCGGTGTTGGTGGCGAGGGCGAGAAGCTGAAGCGAGGCGTTCAGCGCGCCCTCGGTGTCGCGGTTGGTGCGCTGGAGCGAGGTGAAGAGCCAGCCGCGTTCCCAGGCGCTTTGCGGCGGCAACGTGCGGTTGGTGGCGAGGTCGAGCGCGGCGAGAGCGGGGTTGGTGGCGCCGATGCGGAGATGCGATTCGGCAAGCAGCAGCAGGCCGCGGATGGCGGATTCGTCGTTCGGCTGCCGCGCGGCCGCCTGGGTGAATGGAAGGTTCGTGCTGCCGAGCAGTTCGGCGGAGCGCGCGAATCGGCCGGCGCGGAACTCGGCGAGCGCCTGGCCCAGGCTCGCGCGCAGGGCGAGGGGCGAGTCGGTGGTCTCCGAGAGCAGCCGCGCGAAAGCGGCCGAAGCCTCGGGCAGGCGGCCGAGACGCAGCTCCACGTCACCGAGCAGATTGAGGGCTTGGTCCTTGAGCGGGCCGAGGGTCTCCATGCGCGCACGCAGGACTTCGGCCGCCGCCGTGAGTTGGCCGATCTGGAAGCGCGCGCGCGCCTCCAGCAGGGACGCCTCGGGCACCAGCGGTGAGGTCGGGTTGGCCTTGGTGAACTCGGCAAGGTCGTTGGCCGCCTTCTCCGCAAACCCGGTCTCCAGCGTGCGCACCGCGGCGTCGAAGGCGATGCGATCCGCGGGCGCGTTCTGCGCCGCAGCCCGCCCGCCCACCATCAGCAGGGCCATCAGGAAACACGAACGCACCAGGCGGAGAGCCTGGTTGAAAACCCCGACAAGCCTTCTCGGAGTTTTCAAACCGGCTCTTCGCCATGCACGGCAAAGGCAGGCGGTTCGCGAGGTCACGCCGGCGTCGAGCCAGCCTGCGTTCCCGGCGCGGTTCGTTGGGCGGAGGGCTGGGTGTGAACGCGGGCGCATGGCGGCGATTCAGGCGTTCTTCAGCACGCGGGCCAGATAGCGGCCGGTGTGGCTGGCGGCGTTGGCGGCCACCAATTCCGGCGGACCCTCGGCAAACTAAGTGCCGCCGGCCGCGCCGCCCTCCGGCCCGAGGTCGAGGATCCAGTCCGCGGTCTTGATGACGTCGAGGTTGTGTTCGATGACCACGAGCGTATTGCCGGCCTGACGCAATTTGAAGAGCACATCCAGGAGCTTGGCGACGTCGTGGAAGTGCAGGCCGGTGGTCGGCTCGTCGAGCAGGTAGAGGGTGCGGCCGGTCTGTTTGCGGCTGAGTTCCGCGGCGCCCGAGAGCGTGTTGCCGGCCTGGCCGAGTCGCAGGTAGCCGAGCCCGACCTCGGCCAGCGTGGCGCAGGTTTCGTGGATGCCGGGCACGGCGCGGAAGAAGGTGATGGCCTCGTCGACGGTGAGGTTGAGCACGTCGGCAATGTTGAGGCCCTTGTAGGTGATCTCGAGGGTCTCCCGGTTGTAACGGCGTCCCGCACACTTCTCGCAGGTCACGTAGACCGGCGGCAGGAAGTGCATCTCGATGCGCAGAACGCCGTCGCCCTCGCAGGCTTCGCAGCGTCCGCCGCGCACGTT
>CAZYJB010000521.1:0-1198 GCA_964647675.1 uncultured Verrucomicrobiota bacterium
CCAGCAACAGTTTCTCGGACTTGCGCTGCAAATCAGTCGAGGCGTCCAGCCCGGCGCTGCTGCTGCGGATGAACTGAAGCAGCATCGTGCCCTCGTCGAGTTGTGGAATGAACTCCGCGCCCAGCCGCGTGAAGACGAACAGCGAAGAGCCGAACAACACCACTGCCGCCGCCACGACCACCAGCTTGAACCGCAGCGCCCACGCGAGCAGCGGCGTGTAAAGCGCCTTGAAGAAGCGCACCAGCCAGTTGTCGTGCTCGCGGATTTTGCCGCGCAGGAAATACGAGCACAGCACGGGCATCAACGTGAGCGCAAGCACCAGCGAACCCGCCAGCGCGAAGATGACGGTGAGCGCCATCGGGCGGAACATTTTCCCCTCGATGCCCGTGAGCGCGAGAATCGGCACATAAACGACGGTGATGATGAGCACGCCGAAAAACATCGGGTTGGCAACTTCCTTGGCGGAGAAGCGCACTTCGTCGAAGCGTTCGGCGGCCGTTAGTTCGCGGCCAAGCTCCTTCTGCTTGTGCGCGAGATGGCGGATGATGTTCTCCACCATCACGACCGCGCCATCAATGATGAGGCCGAAATCAATCGCGCCGAGGCTCATCAAGTTGCCGGACACGCGGCTTTCGACCATGCCGGTCAACGCGAACAGCATGGAGAGCGGAATCGCCAGCGCCACGATGAACGCCGCGCGTAAATTGCCGAGCAAGGCGAACAGCACGACCACCACCAGCAACGCGCCCTCAAACAGGTTCTTCTCGACCGTGTGCAACGTGCGGTTCACCAGGTCGGAGCGATTATAGAGCGGACGCACCTCGACGCCCGCAGGCAGTTTCTCCTGAATGTGCGCGAGCTTCACCGACACGTCGCGTGCGACGATGCGGCTGTTGCCGCCCGCGAGCATCAACGCCCCGCCGACCACGCCTTCCATGCCGTTCACCGTCGCTGCGCCGGTGCGGTAACCCGAACCGATGCCGACTTGCGCCACGTCCTGCACGAGCAACGGCTGCGCCGACCCGGCGAACTTCAGTGGAAGTTGCGCGATTTCTTCCGTCGTGCTCACACGGCTGTTGGCCCGAATGGCGATTTGCTCGCCGCCGATTTCCACCAAACCGCCTCCGACGTTTTCGGTATTTTGGCTGATGGCGTGCGCGAGTTCGTCCAAGCTCAGGCCCACGCTGGAGAGCCGTGC
>CAZYJB010000521.1:1298-4000 GCA_964647675.1 uncultured Verrucomicrobiota bacterium
ACGAGTTGTCGGATGCGGTAAAGGTCCACATCGTCCTCGAACGTCATGCGGATCTGCGAGAGGCCGAACTTCGAGAGCGAGCGCAGTTCAATCATGCCGGGCAGTCCGGCCATCTGGCTTTCGAGCGGGAGCGTGACGAGCTTCTCGATTTCCTCCGGCGCGAGCGCGGGCACGGCGGTGTTGATGAGCACCTGGGGATTCGTGATGTCCGGCACGGCGTCAATCGGCAGCCGCAATGCCGACCACACCCCCACGCCGATGAGGACGAGCGTGGCGAGCAATACCAGCGCCCGCTGCCGGAGCGAGAATTCGACGGTTTTGAGGACCATGCGGCTACTTCCCTTTCCCTGCGGGCATCACACAGCATGCCTGCCCGCCCTTCACCGCCGCGAGTTCCGTCATCCACAGCGACATCACGGGTTGCAGCACCACTTGGTCGCCCACGTAAAGGCCGTCCTTGATTTCCACGAGGTCGCCCGCCACCGCGCCCACCTTGACCGGCGTGCGGACAAAGCTCTCGCCGCTCACGGTGTAAACGGAATGTCCGTCGCTGCACTCCAGCAACGCTGCTCGCGGAATCGTGACGACCGACGCGGCGGAATTGAGTTCGACACTTGCCGGAACAAATGCGCCCGCGCTGGCCGCTCCCTTGGTGCGGGTCAATTCCACCAGCACCTCGGCCATGGCGGTGGCCTTCTGCAACCGGTCGTCCACGCTGGTTACGCTGCCAGTGAGATTCGCGCCGTTCGCGCGGGCGCGAACCGCCTGTCCGCGCTTCAACTCCTTCGCTTCGTCTGGCGTGACCGTCGCGCTGGCAAGGATGGATTCTTCACCTTCGTGATAAACGCGCAACTGAAGGTCGAGGGTCGCCGGAATTTTCTGTTCCGTGACCTCGACCGTCTTCAAGCCGAGCGACCGCCGCGTTTCATCCGGTACATACAGGCCGCTCTTCGGACTGTATTTTGGACCGATCTCGACCGACTCCTCACTCGCCACGGATTCGCCGGACTTCGGCCGGCAACCTGACAACGCCAGTGCCGCGACCAGCATACTCCCAAGACAAAAGTGATTTCGCTTCATAAACACAAATGGACTTCACCGTTTCACACAAACAAGGACACACCTCGCGATGCATTCGCGCACCGCGCCAGAGAGGGCAGCCCCAAGCGGGACTGATTACGAAGCGAAGGAAGGAGCGCGCGGCGCGAGCGCCGTGCGAAAGAAAAACTGCCAGTGCCCCGCCGGTTCGGGCGGCTCGGTCTCGGGCAGTTGGCGGCCAACGCCAGCGGGCCCGTGAATCTCAATCAGCGGGAAAACGGCGTCAAACAACGACACGCCGATGGGCGCGATGACGAACAACTGGCTTTGATGTGGAAGATAGGAAGCAGAGGCCAGCGCGCCGCAGGGCTGGTCGCAATCGCCAGGGCTTGGAGGGGATTTGGAATGTTCCTTTGAGCAGCACTCCTGTTTGCCGACCAGTCCCGACGCATCAATCAGACAGCACGAAACCGCTGGCATCCAAACGAGCGCCAGCACCAACGCAACCGCTGCCTTGATCCGCTGCACGGAGAAAGCAATACCACGGAGCCAGGGCCGGGGCAATGCACGGGATTGGCGGCTAGGTGGAAGGTCTCTTGCGGTTTTGTTGCTCATTTCCATTTCAACAACCGCAGCGCATTAGCGATAACGACGAGCGTTGCGCCGGTGTCCGCCAGTATCGCCAGCCAGAGGCTTGCATGCCCGGACAAGGCGAGCACGAGGAACACGGCCTTTACGACGAGCGCGAGGGCGATGTTCGCCTGAATGATGCGAACGGTGCGATGGCCCAGCTTAATGGCCTCGGCGACTTTGCTCAAATCATCCTGCATCAGCGCGATGTCCGCCGTTTCGATCGCCGTGTCTGTTCCAGCGCCGCCCATGGCGATGCCGACGCTCGCTACGGCCATCGCGGGTGCGTCGTTCACGCCGTCGCCGATCATGCCGACGTGCTTGTGCTGCGTGAGCAACTCGCGGACTCGCTCAATTTTTTGATCGGGCAGCAAATCGCCTTTGGCTTCGTCAATGCCCACCTGTCTGGAGATTGCGTCCACCGTCCGCTGATTGTCGCCGCTCAACATGACGACTTTTTCGACACCGGCAGCGTGAAGTGCCTTGATGGCTTCAGCGGCATTGGGGCGAACCGTGTCGGCGACTGCCAGAATTCCCAGCACCTCCCCTTTGCAGGCTTCGTGCGGTTTATGGCCGACGACGACGACGGACATCGCCTGGGCTTCCAGTTCGCCTAGCTTCTTTTCGAGTTCGTCCGAGCAAACGGCGGATTCGTGCGCGAAGCGGTGATTGCCGACGAAATAGAGATGCCCGTCAATCTGCGCCTCCGCGCCCCGTCCGGTTTTGGACTGGTACTTCTCGCTGCGCGGGAATTGAAGCTTCCGTTCCTCCGCATATTTCACCACCGCCACGGCGAGCGGATGTTCCGAGTGCGTGTCGATCGCGGCGGCGATGCGCAGAATCTCTTCCTCAGTTTTCCCCTTCCACGGAATCACTTGTTGGACGCGCGGTTTGCCTTCGGTGATCGTGCCAGTCTTGTCCACCGCGAGAGCTTTCAGCTTGCCGATTTCTTCGAGGAACACTCCGCCTTTGATGAGCACGCCGCGCCGCGCCATTGCGGACCAGGCTTCCTCGGCATCGTCCACCAGATCGAA
>CAZYJB010000522.1:0-4000 GCA_964647675.1 uncultured Verrucomicrobiota bacterium
CGATCTCGGGCGCGTGGGCGCCCGACGCGCGCGCGGCCGATCCCCTGGCGGTGACCGATTCCGATCCCCGTTCCGCGTTCCTCGACACCTTCACCGGTGGTGACGCCGCGGGCGATTGGGTGCTTTTCGTGGCCGACCTGTCCACCGGCGGGCATGTCAGCCTCGACCGCTGGACCCTCAACATCACCTTCGATACGGATCGCCGGGTTCCTGACACTGGAGAGGGCGCATTCCTGCTTGGCGCCCTCGTCATCGCCGGCCTCGGACTGTGTCGCGCACGCTCACCGCGCCTTTGAAAACCAGGGCGGAAGGCTCGGCGGCCTGCCAAACCTGAGCCCGCTCGGCCGCCCGTTTTCGAGCGACGCGCGGCTGAGCAGCGGGCTGGTCCCGCTTCCGCAGCCCCCTCCGGGACTTGGTGTGCGGTCGCGCGTCCGCTACACTCTCCCCGTGAGCGACGATGTGTCCCTGGATGCGGTCAGTCAAAAGGCGTGGGATGGCCACCGGCTTTCCCTCGACGAGGCGCGTCGGCTCTACCACTTGCCGCTCGAGGCCCTCGGCTCACTGGCTCATCATCGTCGTGAGGCGCTGCGTCGGAACGCCCACCAGGGCCGCGGCGCGGGCACCGTCACCTACATCGTCGATCGCAACGTCAACTACACCAACGTCTGCAACGTCTATTGCAAGTTCTGCGCCTTCTGGCGGTCGGAGAAAGACGCCGACCACTACGTCATCACGCTCCCGGAACTGGATCGCAAGATCGAGGAAACCCTCGCGCATGGCGGCACGCAAATGCTGCTCCAAGGCGGTCACCACCCCAGGCTCGGCAAACAGTGGTACCTCGACCTCCTCGCCCACGTGCGCAACAAGTTTCCCGGGTTCAACATCCACGGGTTCAGCCCCAGTGAGTTCGTCGCCTTCGCGGAGTTCTTCCATGAGCCCGTGGAACAAATCCTCCGCGACTTCGTCGGCGCCGGCCTGGGAAGCGTTCCCGGTGGTGGCGGCGAAATCCTGGTGGACGAGGTCCGAAAACGTATTTCGCCGCTCAAGGCCATGAGCGCCGACTGGATGGGCGTCATGGACACCGCACACCAACTCGGGCTCGCCTCGACCGCCACCATGATGTTCGGGCATGTCGAAACGCTCGAACACCGCCTCGCCCACCTTCAGTTCGTCCGGGATCAGCAGGACCGCTCGCTCGCTCGCCTCGATCTCGGGCCGGGCGCAACCACTCCGATGAACCGGGCGGCGGCCTTCTCGCGCGCGCTCGAGGACGGATCCCTGCGTGGGGGCGCGTTCACGGCTTTCATCTGCTGGACCTTCCAGCCCGAGAACGCCGTCCTCAAGGCGCCCGCCGCCGGTCCCCACGAATACCTGCGCATGCAGGCCCTCGCGCGCCTTTTTCTCGACAACATCCCGAGCGTGCAAAGTTCGTGGGTGACTCAGGGTCCTGAGATTGGGCAGGTCGCGCTCACCTACGGGGCCAATGATCTCGGCAGCATCATGCTCGAGGAGAATGTGGTGAGCGCTGCCGGGACGACCTACCGGATGACGGTGGACGACATGCGCCGGCTGATTGGTGATCTGGGATTCGAGCCGCGCCAGCGCGACAATTGGTACCGGCTCGTGGCCTGAAAAAAACACCCGGCCCGAGCCTTCGGAAGCCGCTGTCCGGCTCGGACCACGACATTGGGTCTGTCCCCTGAGGAAAAGGTCGGCAGAACCGCCGGCGCCACGGCCAAATCCGTTTTGGAGGTTGTCGACGTACCAGTCCGGTGGCAAAACGTCGCGAGTCCGGTTCCCACCCACGTCGACCGCCTATGGCCTTTCCCGCCCAAGCCGATGACTCGCTCCAAACGCGCGCGAGTCTGCTGCACCGGCTGCGCGACCTCGACGACGCCGAGAGCTGGAATCGCTTCTACGAAACCTACGCCCGCGCCGTGCGCGGCCTCGCGCGCAAACGCGGCCTCACCAACGCCGAAGCCGAAGAGGTCGCCCAGGAGGTCTTCAAACGCATCGCCGAGACCATCCACGCTTTCGAACCGTCCCCACGCGCCGGCTCCTTCCGCCGCTGGCTCTACCAACTCGCGCGCTGGCGATCGGACGACAAAATCCGTGAGCGAGGACGCATCCCCACCGAGCCCATCACCGAAACGCGGAGCTCCAGCGTCCAAAACCCCGCCCACAAGGTGGCCGCCCCGGACGATGTCGAGGAGGCGCTCGAAGCCGATGCCCGCCGCCGCCTGATCCAGGTCGCTCTCGAACGCCTCAAAAACCGCCTGAACCCTCGCGATCTTCAGGTCTTCCATCACCTCGCCATCGAGGAGTGGCCCGTTCCGAAGGTCGCCGCCTTCTTCGGGATCCGCCCCGCCCTCGTCTACGTCATCAGGCACCGCGTCGGCCGCCAACTACGCCAGGAAATCGAACGCATCGAGCGGCACCTGCGCCGCAGTGGACCCGAGTCCCCACCCGCCGGCAGCGAGTGATCCCCCCCGACCCAGCCCGTCCGCCGGAGATCCCGGACTATGCCGTCCTGAAACGCATCGGCCGCGGCAGCTATGGCGAAGTCTGGCTCGCCCGTGGCGTTACCGGCGTCTTCCGCGTCATCAAAATCGTCCGCCGTGATCGCTTCGATCACGACCGCCCCTTCCTGCGCGAACTCGAGGGCATCACGCGCTATCAGCAAACAGCATCAGGCCGCCCCCGCCAACTCGCCCTCCTCCACGTCGGCATCAACGAAGCCGAAGGCTATTTCTACTATGTCATGGAGCCGGCGGACGACGCCGAAACCGGATCCGCGATCCATCCGGACCGCTATGTCCCGTTGACCCTGAAGGAACTGCTGCACCGCCGCGGACGCCTCCCCCTCCGCGAAGCCGTGCAGATCGCGCTCGAACTCGCGCGTGGCCTCGCCGTGCTGCACGCCGAGAAACTGATCCACCGCGACATCAAACCCTCGAACGTCATCTTCACGCAGGGCGTGCCCAAGCTCGCCGATGTCGGCCTTGTGGCTCTCTCCGACGCCAGCATGACCCACGTCGGCACACCGGGCTACCTCCCCCCCGAAGGCCCCGGCACCCCCGCCGGCGACATCTACAGCCTCGGCAAGGTGATTTACGAACTCGCCACCGGCTTCGATCGCAACAGCTATCCCAAGCTCCCCGACGACTACGCCGCTGGCTCCCCCGACGCCCTCCTGCTGCGCGAAATCAACGCCGTCGTCCTCCGCGCCTGCCACCCCCAACCCCACGAACGCCAGGCCTCCGCCGAAGCGATCGCACGTGATCTCGAGCTCGTGCAAGCCGGGCGCTCGGTCGCGTTCTACGAGGGCCTGCGCAAACGCCTCCACCTCATCGCCTGGGCCGCCGCCGCCTTCGGTGTCGCCTCGGTCTCCATCGCCCTGCTCCTCGTCTGGCGTGCCGACGTCCAGGCCCGGGCGCGCGAGCAGTCGCGCAAGGCCTACTACCGGTCCGATATGGCGGTCGCCCAGCTGGCCAAAGCCAGCGGCGACCTCGGACGCGCTCGCGCCGCGCTCCAGCGCCAGATCCCCGCCCCCGGCGAGACCGATCTCCGGGGAATCGAATGGTCCATCCTGGCCCATGAAGTCCAGGGTGAGGGGACTCCCCTGCCCCCCTACACCAACGGCTTTGCCATCCGCAAACTCGCCGCCGACCCCACCGGCCGCTGGCTCGCCGCCTCCTACGCCAACGACCACGTCGCCCTGTGGGATTTGAGAACGCAGTCCCTCGCAACCAACTATAGTTCTGTCCGGGTCTTGGGAGGATTCCGAAATTCTGACCAACTCATTACAGATACGCCAGATCGCGAGCTTACGCTGCATACGCTGTCCAACGGTCACTCGACATCACTCCAAACACGCCGCCGACTGCAGCAGCTTCTACCCGACGCACGCACAGTTCTTGTATCGCCGTCCGGGGACCTAATTCTCTACCTCCATAATCCCCGTACAGGAGTCGACGAGAAATCGCTCAATGCATCAAAA
>CAZYJB010000523.1:0-3992 GCA_964647675.1 uncultured Verrucomicrobiota bacterium
CGTTACACACCCTCGACCAGATGAAGATCCGTACCCCTCGCGGTGCCGAGGTGCCGCTGGCCACCGTCGGCGAGATCAAGTTCACCAAGGCGCCGTCCTTCGTGGAGCGGAACGACCGCGCGGAGATCATCCGGTGCGGCGGACAGCCAGCCAATGAAACCGTGGATGTTCTCCGCATCGCACGCGAGCTGACACCGCGGCTCCAGGAGCTCTGCCGGGAAGGCGACGGGATCTCCTTTGAATACAAGGGCGTCGTCGCTGAGGCCGAAGCATCCCGGAAGCGGACCATTCTGGGATCTGCGGCGCTACTCCTCGCGCTCTATGCCCTGCTCGCCATCCCCTTCAAGTCACTCATTCAACCCTTCTTCGTCATGCTGGCCATTCCTTTTGCCATCATTGGCGCGCTGCTGGGCCACATCCTCCTCGGCGTGACACCCTCGTATCTCTCGGTCTTCGGCATGTTGGCGCTCGCCGGCGTGGCGGTGAACGACTCGATCGTCCTGATGGACTACATCAACCAGCGTCGGGCTGAGGGGAGGCCCCTGCGCGAAGCGGTTCTCGAAGCGGGCGCCCGCCGGTTCCGTCCCATCCTTCTGACTTCCGGAACGACGTTCGTGGGACTCGCGCCCCTGATGCTGGCCACGTCGTTCCAGGCGCAGTTTCTCGTCCCGATGGCGATCTCACTGGGTTTCGGCATTCTGTTCGGCACCCTGATCACGCTGTTTCTCGTACCTTGCGTGTTGTTGATCGCGGAGGATGTGAGCGCCGTCTGGCGAAGGCAGTGCCGGCGACTCACTCCTTTCCCAACCTCTCCCTGAGAGACCGTCTGAAAACTCCGAATGGCCCAAGAAATCGACCCAGCATGACGATCCCATTCCACTAGCTGCATGCGCCCGCGAGTAGCCCAGGAACCATGAACCTCACCGAGCACGACGTTCTGCAATCGCTGATGAAAGGGCGGATACGCATCTCTGCCGCAGCCTGGCTCGTCGTCCGGGACACGCACGCTGCTGAAGACCTCTTCCAGAATGTGGCTCTGAAGGCCATGACCCGCGAGGTGAGTTTCGCGAATGAGGCCGCTCTGATGTCGTGGGCGTTGATCACCGCCCGACGCGAAGGAATCGACTGGCTGAGGCGGCATCGGCGCGAAACGCTGCGCCTTGAGGCGGAGACTCTCGATCTATTGGATCGAGAGTGGCAGTCCGAGGCGGCGCATTCGGCAGGCGCCAGGATCGAAGCGCTGCAGGACTGCCTGCTGGCCGCCCCGGAATCCGCGCGACGCCTCCTCAAGCTGCGCTACTTCGAAGGTCACAGCTGCGAGGAAGTGGCGGAGCGCATGGGTCTCGGCTTGAACGCAATTTATAAGCGCATCTCGCGTCTGCATGAAAGCTTGAAGGACTGCATCGAGGATAAACTCAACCACGCTGCAGGCGCCGGAGGACCCGTGCCATGAGCCCGAATGATTCCCAGCACGAACTCTTGCTGCGTTACCTCGACGATCGCGTCACACCCGAAGAGCATGTGCGTGTCTCCGAGTTGTTGCGCTCCGACGCTGCGGCGCGCGAGTTTCTGCGCACGGTGTCAGAGCAGGCGGTGATGGTGGCGGACCTGGAGCGCATCGCGGCGGGTCGTGAGCAATCGCCTCATTCGCGACACGGTGCGGCAGACCAGAGACATAAGATTCTGCCAGTCCGCTTTCGCGCCTGGCCATGGGGCGCCGCCGCCGCCGCCGTCTTGGTTCTCGCGGTCGCTCTCACTTTCCAGTTGCGACGCGGCCCCAAACCGGAAATCGCCCGAGTGTCGAAGGCTACCGGGTCGAGCCAGTACTTTGGTTCCAGGGGCAGGGTTGAGAACTCTCTGATGGCCGGAGCTTCCATCAGGGCCGGGGACACGTTGGAGACGCGCTCGTGTGATGCGTGGATCGAGTTGACGCTGCGGGATGGTTCCACGTTCACCATCGCCGGAAACTCGATCCTGCGCGTGCTCGACGCGGAAGCGCGCGGAAAGAGGTTCGAGTTGTCGCAGGGAAGTCTCTGGGCCAGCCCGGCGGCGGGCGCGCCCGCAGAACCGGTGCTCATCCAAACCCCCACAATGGCGGTAGAGGTGAACGGTGCGCAGTTCGACCTCCAGACCTCGCCCACGGAGTCCATCGTGCGGGTCAATGAGGGCTCCGCGAGGATCAAAAGAAATCCGGACGGCACCACCCTCACGGTGGCGAAGGGACAGCAAGTGACCGCCGTGCTGGGCCGGAGAGAACCACTCACGGCGACACCCCAGCCTGCTCCGATCGATTCCTGGACCTGCGATCTGGGACAGGTCCCCGAGGTCATTCTGGGACGGTGGCTTCCGTCGACCGCCATGGAGCGCGCACGCTTGGGGGCCGAACCGTTGCTTTGGCCCATCTCTGAACGGGACTCCGTGATGCTCTACGCAGCCGCGCTCGCCGCCTGGAAATCCACCGAACACCCGGTGGTGCTACACACCAACTCGAAACTCATCTTTCGTGGCCGCACCGCGCGGGCGCAAACCGTGCGATTCGGATTCAGTGCCCAGAAGATCCGCGGCGCCTTCGCCGGAAAGTTTGAAGTGGACGTTCCGCCGGCGTCCCTGGGGCCGGCCGGCGAGACATGGGAAGTCGAACTGCCCCTGAAGAATTTCCGGCCACTTCACCCGCACTTGGCCGCTTTGCCGGAGGGACTGGAACTGACGGACATCTATGCGCTCACGATCCAGGAAGACGCCGGACTCGAGATCCATCACATCGAACTGGTACCAGGAGGAAGGGCCCTAAACCGTGAGAACCCGTCGGGAAAGTGAGCGGGATCCTGCGGCACGAGGTTCTGGAGACCGCCGAGGCCGGAGCATGCCCGTCCCACAATCGCGGAATCTCTCCACGCGCCTCGCCCTCTGCCCCTTTTGTCGAAAACAGGATCCTCACTGACTTTTCAGACGGGCTCCGAGCCTCCATGGAAACCAATGATGACTGCGGTTTTCACATTTCGAGCCACGATGACTGCAGTCAAAGTCTTGTTTGTTGGCGGGGTTACCGAGGTTGCACCTGCCTTCGGAGGATGAAATTGGGTCCCGCTTGTTTCCGTCCAGAACGGCATGATAACGCTCCAAACCCCGTGTCGTCTCGCGATGGCGGCTGCATGGGTTGCGATCATGGGTTGGCCCACGGTCGCCGCCGCGACCGCGCCCGACTGGGCCGCGCATGCCATATGGTACCAGGTCTTTCCAGAACGTTTCCGCAACGGCGACCCCTCCAATGACCCAACGCCGGCAAGCCTCGTCGGAACATGGCCCAATTTCGTTCCGCCGGGCTGGCGGGTCAGCCCTTGGACCAGCGATTGGTATGAGCTGCAGCCTTGGGAACGGGACGGCAAAGGCTTCTACATCCATGCCCAGCTCCGTCGTTATGGCGGGGACCTCCAGGGAATCATCGACTCGCTGGACTATCTGAAGGCGCTCGGCATCACCGCGCTCTATCTCAACCCCATCTTCGAATCACCGTCGCTCCACAAGTATGGCGCCACGCTGTATCAGCACGCGGACAAGCATTTCGGTCCCGATCCGGCGGGTGACTTGACGCTATTCTCCACCGAGGACCCGGCTAACCCAGCCACCTGGACGTGGACGGCTGCCGACAAGCTGTTCCTCAAACTGATTGAGGAAGTTCACCGCCGCGACAAGCGCCTCATCATCGACGGCGTGTTCAATCACGTCGGCGTTCCGTTTTGGGCATTGCAGCGCGCAAAGCATGAAGGGCCAGGCAGCCGTTTCGCAAAATGGTTTCACATCACACGCAGGGATGACCCCGCCACACCCGCCGATGAGTTCGAGTATCGCGGGTGCAGCGGCCTGAAGGATCTGCCAGAGCTTGCGCGCGACGCGCGCAATCTGCATCCCGACGTCCGAGCATCCCCGTCCCGCGGCCGCGGGATCCCTCCTCGCGCCTAGCCATCCGGCCCTTTCTGCGAAAACAGGGCCTA
>CAZYJB010000524.1:0-3991 GCA_964647675.1 uncultured Verrucomicrobiota bacterium
TCAAGCGCACGGAGTTGGGCCATCTTTCGATCGGCGCGGGCGCCGATATCACGGTCGGCCTCGCTTTGGCCGCGGCGCTGCAGAAACGCCGCACACTCCTGACGCCGCTGTTCGACCGAGGCCGCGAGCTCGCCAATTCGCTGCTGGAGGGGCGGCCGCTGCCGGAGGAAGCCCGCCAGCGCCTGCTCTTCGGCCGCATAGCCGACCTTGATCTCCGTCAGCGCCGCATTGGCGTCGTCGCGCTGCTGGCGCAGTCCCTCGAGCTCTGCGGTCAAGGCAGCCACCCGCGCCTGCGCGGTCGACTCTCCGGTCTCGGCCTCGGCGATGCGCACCACGAGTGCCTCCCGCTTCTGCGCCCCCTCGCGGTCCTGCGCGGCCAGGCTGTCGATCTCGTACACCACGGTCTCGATGCGCTGATGGAGCACCCGTCGGGAATTCTGCAGCGCGTTGAACTCACCTTGATGCGTCGCGACCGCGACCTCCTGCGCTCGCAGCTCCGTCTGCGCCTGCTGGAGGCTGGCCTGGAGTTCCGTCTGTTCGGCCTGCAACGCACCGCGCTCCCGGCTCGCCGCAGCGATTTCGTCCTGCAAGGTCCCCAGCTGACTCTGGATCTCCGAGATCTGGTTTTTTCGGGCGAGGATGGAACTCGCCGGCTTGCCCTGTCCGGCGCCCCCCGTGAACACGCCCTGTCGTGAAAGCAGCTCGCCACTTTCGGCCACGAACTCGAAGGCGCCCGGACACCGCGTCCAGGCCTCCGCTGCGGCGGCGAGATCGGGCGCCACAAAGACCGAACCCAGAAGGGCCTGGAGCAGTGGCCGAACCGCCTCGTCCGCCTCGATGAGCCCGAGGATGGGCCGCACGCCATCGGGCAGAACCACGCCTTCGGCCACCGGCCCCGCGTGCGAGGCGCCCGTGAGCCGGGCCGCCCAATCCAGCGCCGCAACGCTCGCCCGCCCTTTCCTGCCAGCGATCAGGTCGGCGACAATCGACTGCGCGGCGCCCGGATCCTGAGTGAGCACGAGCTGCAGGTGATGCCCCAGCGCGCTCTCGACCGCGCCGATGTATCGGGCATCCGGCACCCGGATTCGATCGGCCAGCGATCCGCGCACTTCCTGGCCTCCCTGGAGCGCGGCGAGCGCCCCGCTGCTGAACCCTTCATGGGAGGATTCGAGCTGCTCGAGAAGATTCAGCCGCGACTTCAGTTCCGCCTGACGGCGCGTCAGGGCGTCGAGGGCCTGCCCAGCCTGCTGCAGCTGTTGGTGCAGCTCCCGCAGCCGGGCCTGCCGCTCCTCCACCGTGCCGCGCTGGGCAATCACGCCGGCCTTCTCGGCCTCCACCTCCGCCTCGAACTGGGTGATGCGCTGCTCCAGGCGGAGGCGCTCCTCCTCGAGCTGGATCTTCTCCGACGAAAGCTTCTCGAGGCGCACCACGTGAGCCTGCTTCTGCAGTTCCAACGCCGTGTGCTCGTTCCGCAGCCGGCTCAGGGCCTGGGCGGCGCCGAATGCCTCGGACTGCGCCTGACGCAGCGCCATCTGGACCTGGACCGTCTGCTGTTCGATGGCAGTCAAGGCCACGCGCCGCTCCTCCACCATCGTGCGGAGTTCCGCCACCCGATCCTGCGCGACCGCCAGCCGCTCGACCAAGGTCGCAAGCTCCTGTTCCGCCACCAGCTTGCGCTCTTCCGCTTGTGCGATCTCTGCCACGGCCCGCGCGTTCTGCTGGTCGAGCTCGCGCAAGCGCTCCTCGTGAAAATGGATGCGGCTCTCCTCCCGATCGGCCTGCCCACGAAGCTCGGCGGCCCGCTGTTGGCCCGCGCTGATCTCGTGCTCCAGATCGGCGAGTTGCTGACGCAGTTGCAGCAGTTCATCCTCCGCCCGCAACACCGCTGCCGAGGCGGATTCCAAGCCCTGCCGCGCCTCCTCGGTGGCCGCTTCGCGCTCACGGATCTCGGCGTGCAGCACGTCGTACTGATGCCGCGCCCACTGCGTCTCCAGATGCTGCAACTCGCCGAGGAGCTGCTTGTACCGACGCGCTTTGCCAGCCTGCCGCTGAAGGGATCCGATCTGTCGCTTCACCTCGCGCACCAGATCCGCCACCCGGAGAAGGTTCTGTTCCGTCTGCTCGAGCTTGCGCAACGCCTCGCGTTTCTGGGTCTTGAACCGGGTGATCCCCGCCGCCTCCTCGAAGACCATCCGGCGATCCTCCGGCTTGCTGCTGAGCAACTGCGTAATGTTGCCCTGCGCCATGATCGAATAGCTGGTCTTGCCCATGCCCGTGCCAGCGAACAACTGCTGGATGTCCCGCAGCCGGCACGGCGTCTTGTTGAGAAAATACTCGCTGCCACCGTCCCGGAACACGCGCCGCGTCAGCGTCACTTCGTTGTAGTCCACCGCCACGCCGGTCGCCCGCAACTGGTCGACGTCCACATCCCCAATGGTCAGCGAAACCTCAGCCAGCCCGAGCTGCTTGCGCGAGTCCGTGCCGTTGAAAATCACGTCCGCCATCTCGCCACCCCGCAACGCCTTGGCCGACTGCTCACCCAGCACCCACCGGATGGCGTCCGCCACATTCGACTTCCCACAGCCGTTCGGCCCCACGATGGCCGTGATCCCGGGCTGGAAGTTCAAGGTGGTCTTGTCCGCGAAGGACTTGAACCCCAAGACCGTGAGATTCTTGAGATACATGACGACATCAGACGGAACCGAAAAGGCCTCTGGGTGTCAAAGGCAAACCCGCTGCCGATTGGGGCGAGTTATTCACAGGCCACAAGATATGGGGCTTCCGCTGCTAGTCCCGAGCGCCGACCTCGCCCCCGTTGGCCGCGTGAACGACACCGTGGACAGGCCTCGGGGCGACGCGCGCGCCCGGGGCGGGCCAGATCGCTGCGGTCCCAGACCATTCCAGACCATTGACCCGCCCGCGAACGCTTGCTGGGATGAGCCATACCCGAATACCGGAACAGGTCGCAGGTGGTCCACGCGTCAGACGCCCCATTTCCCACGCCGATGAGAATCCCGCCTTCCAACCCGTCGAACAACCCGCCGCCCGCCGCCCGCCGGGCGTTTACGCTCATCGAACTCCTGGTCGTGATCGCGATCATTGCGATCCTCGCCAGCATGCTGCTTCCCGCGCTGAGCCGCGCCAAGACCCAGGCGCTCACCGCCCGCTGCCTGTCCAATCTGCGCCAGGTCGGAATCGCCATGAACCTGTACACCTCCGACAACGCCGAACGATTTCCGTTCTCAGGTCGTGCATGGCCGCAGATGCCCTTCGTTGATCTGCTCCGGCTCTTCGACCCGTACATTTCCACCAATGGCCGCGCGTTCTACCTGTGCCCGGCAGACAAGGGTGTGGCATGGAATGTGGCGTGGACTCGGATCAATGGGAGCGGGACCGGCATCCGAACAAACGATCTCCCATTCCCCTGCTCCTACTACTACTACCATCAGTTCTACAACGACGACTCCCAGGCACCGAAGCTGACCCAACGCGTCACGGGGGAGGTCGGGTCGCCGACCAAAAAGGCCATCGTCTCCTGCTTTGCCGAGCCCGAATTCGGCAATCTGGGCGATCGCAATATCGCGCACGGAAAACTGGGATTCCCGATCCTGTTCGTCGACGGCCACACCGCCTTCACGCGTTACCGGCAACTGAACAGCACGGCACCCTACGGTGAGTACAATCTCGATTGGACGATCGGCGGCCTTTCGAAGGGCGCAGACCTGAAGTGAATCGCAGGTTGGACAGGCGCGGCGATCTGCAACACGATCGGTCCGTGAAATCGCCCGCGCTTCTTCCCGGCCGCGCCCGTGCCCTGGCCACCCTTGCGGCCCTGACCCTTTCCGCCTGGAGCACCTTCGCGAATGACGCCTTCCTCGGGCGCTGGAATCTCACCATCCCCGGCGGCGGCGCTGGCTGGCTCGAGATCCGCAAGGAGGCGGGCTGGTACGATGGCTCCATCCTTTGGGGTGGCGGATCGGTGGTTCCGGTT